>CAITMP010000444.1 GCA_903893525.1 uncultured Acidobacteriia bacterium
CGACGTCCAGTCGCTCCTCAAATACGATTCCTAATGGGTGCAGGCGACACAACGCGCAGGGCTAGTCTGAAGGCATACGCCAAGTTGAACGTGGGGTTGCGGGTGTTGTACAAGCGCCCCGACAACTACCACGAACTTCGGACCGTGTTTCAGACCATCTCGCTCGCTGATCGTCTCGATGTTGCCTTTACGCTGGCGGACGTGACTTCGGTTGCGATTGAGGGCACTCCCGAAATACCCGACAACTTGGTGGAGAAAGCCACTCGTCTAGTCCTGGAAGAGCTTTCACTTCATGCGGTTGTGCGCTTTTTGCTAAAGAAACACATTCCGTCCGGCGCAGGACTCGGCGGAGGATCTTCGGACGCTGCCGCGGTGCTGCTTGCGTTGCCGGTCCTCGCGGGACGGGTGATCCCGATGGAGCGCTTGCTGGCACTTGCCGCCCAGTTGGGCAGCGACGTTCCGTTCTTCCTGCGCGGGGGTACGGCCTTGGGTCTGGGCCGGGGAGAGGAGTTGTATCCGCTCCCGGACCTGCCGTCCCAACACTGCCTGTTGGTGGCGCCGAATGTCCACTCGTCCACGGCCCAGGCGTATGGCGACCTGTCACGCGGTTTGACAACCACCGCGTTTCAAAATAAACTCAATAGTTTCCAACAGGATGTATGGAGCGGAGCGGATGCGGCCGTTCCCGTAGTCAATGATTTCGAGCCAGTGGTGTTTGCCCGCCATCCGGAACTGCCGGCAATCCGCGACCGTCTGGTGGATTCCGGTGCCACTTTTGCCGGCATGACCGGCAGTGGATCATCGATTTTTGCGTTTTTTGACTCGGCGGCTTCTTTAAAGATGGCCGAGGCTTCCCTTCCCGACCAACGTACGTTTGCAGTATCGTTCCTGAGCCGCGCGCAGTACCGCTCCCGTTGGCAGCGCGCCCTGAAACTTCACACGAAAGGCAATGAATGGCCGCCCCGAAACCGGTACGACCGATGAACGCAGACCGCATCAAAATCTTCTCCGGTACCGCCAACCCGGCGCTGGCCGAGGAAATGTGCGTTCACTTGGGGCTGAAGCTGGGCCAGATCAAGCTGCGTAAGTTTTCAGACGGAGAGATCAACCTCCAACTGCTCGAAAATGTGCGCGGAGCCGATTGCTTCGTGGTGCAGCCCACTTGTTCGCCGGTTGAATTCAACCTGATGGAAATCCTCTGCATGATGGATGCCTTGAAGCGCTCGTCGGCGGAACGGATCACGGCGGTATTGCCGTACTACGGATACGGCCGCCAGGACCGCAAGGACAAGCCGCGCGTGCCGATCTCGGCCAAGCTTGTGGCAGCCTTGCTGGAGCGTGCCGGTGCCGACCGCATCATGGCGCTCGACCTGCACGCAGCGCAGATCCAAGGCTTTTTCGACGTCCCGGTGGACCATCTGTTCTTTCGGCCGGTAATGATCGACTACTTCAAGCCGCAGAACATCCAGAAGTTGACCGTGATTTCACCAGACGCAGGCGGTGTGGAACGCGCCCGCTCAGTGGCGAAACGGCTGAACGCCCGTTTGGCAATTATCGACAAGCGCCGGGAGGAAGCCAATGTTGCCGAGGTCATGAATGTGATCGGCGACGTTGCGGGCCAAAATTGCCTCATCGTGGACGATCTGATCGACACCGCCGGCACACTCGTCAAGGGAGCCGAGGCCCTCATGGCCTATGGCGCGGCCAGCGTCTCGGCCTGTGCCACGCACGCCGTACTTTCGGGCCCGGCGGTGGAACGCATCACGAATTCGGCGATCTCGGAAGTGATCTTCTCAAACTCCATTCCGCTTTCAGAAGCTGCGAAGGCCTGCGGCAAGATTCGGCAGCTGTCCGTCGCTCCGTTGCTGGCCCGTGCCGTGCAATCAATCCACGAGGAAACATCGGTCAGCGCCCTGTTCGAATAGCTTGCCATGAGAACGATCACCGTACTGTTGCTGGCGTCGGGCCTGCTATTTTCGGCGGATGATAAACCACTGTTCAACGGCAGAAACTTGGACGGATGGGAAATCATCGGCGACGGCCAGTGGACTGTGATGTCCGACGGCACAGTTCTCGGCCAACGCACCCCGGATCTGCGGAAGCTGCTCGTTCCGGGAGGCCCTATGGCAACGCCCAGGGAGTTCAAGTCCTGGGTGGACACGCAATCGTGGCTTTACACCGTCCGCAATGACTTTGCGGAATTCGACCTGCACTTGGAGTATTGGACCAAGACCAGCGGCAACAGCGGCGTTTCCATCCGGGACCTGACGAGGGCCAAGGCCGGTGTCAGCACTCCGCCCGACTATACCAAGACGCCATCCAAGGTCGGGTATGAGATCCAGATCAATAATAGGTTCCCCGACCCGCATCCATCCGGCAGCATCTATGGTTTTGTCGATGCTCCCAAGGACTCCCAGCGCGAAGATGACTGGAATTCTATGGACATCCTGTCGCGCAACGACAAGATCACGGTGAGATTGAACGGAAAAGTGGTGGCGGAGAGCGCCGGGGACCCCAAGCGTCCCAAAATTGGGCCAATCGGGCTACAACTGCATGATCAGTTTTCGATCACCATGTTCCGGAATGTTCGGATCCGGGAGATGGGGCGCTAAGCCTACCGCCCGGCGCTGCAACGGTTTCGATACAATTAGCGGTAACCGTGAAACTCCGCTTCCTCCTTACGTTCGCGTTGGCCGGCGCGCTACAAGCCCAGTCGGACCCGAAGTCCACGTCCGCGAAGGCTGCGGCGATCCTGAGCGAGAATTGTCTTGTCTGCCATGGATCGGGCAAGATGTCGGGATTGGACATGCGAACGCGCGAGTCCATCCTGACCGGCGGCGAGCGCGGTCCCGCCATGGTCCCCGGTAAGCCCGACGAGAGCCGGATTTATCGGTTTGCAGCCGGACTGGACAAGCCACAGATGCCGCCGGGCAAGGAACTTCCGGCTGAATCGTTACTCACCCTCCGGGAATGGATTCGGTCGGGCGCGGCCCTCGAACCCGTTCAGGCCAAAGAGGACACATCCGCCAATACCGCCAAACTCGAAGAGCGTCCGATTACAGCGGAAGAGAAGAATTACTGGGCATTCCGCCCGGTCACCCGCCCCACCCCTCCGGCCTTGGGCAAGGCGAACCCCGTTGACGCATTTGTCACGGCCATCCTGAATACGAAAAAGCTCAAGCCAGCCCCGGCAGCATCCCGCCGTGTACTGGCGCGCAGGGCCTATCTGGATTTGTGGGGCATGCCACCGACACCCGAGCAGGTCGAAAGCTTCGTCTCCGACAAATCCCCCAACGCTTTCGCCAAACTGGTGGACCAGCTCCTGGCGTCGCCGCACTACGGCGAGCGCTGGGGACGCCACTGGCTGGACGTCATCCGATTCGCCGATTCCGGCGGTTTCGAGTACGACCGTGACAAGCCCAACGCATGGCGCTTCCGCGACTACGTCATCCGTGCGTTCAACGAGGACAAACCCTACAACCAATTTGTCCGCGAGCAGATTGCCGGTGACGAATTGGGCACCGACGAAGGAAGAATCGGCGTCGGCTACCTGCGCCTCGGCCTCGAAAACAACGTCAAGAACGACATGACACGGCTCGACGAGCTGGACGATCTGGTCGCCACTACATCGAACGCCTTCATGGGGATGACCGTTGGCTGCGCGCGTTGCCACAACCACAAGTTCGACCCCATCCCGCAGAAGGACTATTACCGGATGCAGGCGGTGTTCTATCCCGCCAAGCCATTGGAATACCGATTGGCACCCGCCGCGGAGGTTACGGCATGGGAAGCGGAAATCAAGCGCATCGACGCGGAGATCAAGCCTGTAAAAGCCCGGCTGGCGGAAATCGAGAAGCCATACCGGGACCGGATCATCGCCGAAAAACGCTCCAAGCTTCCGCCGTACATGGTGCTGGCACTCGAAACGCCCGAAGAGAAGCGCACCGAGGGCCAAAAGCTCAACGCCATCCAAATCACCAAGTCCCTGGCGGCCGATGCCAAGGAAGTGAAGGCCGCGATGGCCTCCAGTGCCGACGACACCGCGAAATGGGCTGCGGTGAACCAGCAGGTCAAGGACATGGAGGCATCCAAGCCGAAGATGCCGGCTACGGCGCTATCCATAACGGAAGCGTCGCGCAATGCCCCGGAATCGCATTTTCTGGTCCGCGGCAGCCCGAGCATGAAGGGGAGCGTGATGCAGCCGGGAGTGCTGACGGTCGCCAGCTGGAACGAATGGAAGTTCCCCGAAGCGCCCTCCGATTCCAGGACCAGTTTCCGGCGCAAGGGTTTTGCCGACTGGCTCGCCGCCGACCAGAACCCACTCACGGCACGGGTGATGGTGAACCGCATCTGGCAGAACCACTTCGGCGAAGGCATCGTCCGTACCCCGAACAATTTCGGCAAGATGGGCGACCTGCCAACGCATCCCGAATTGCTGGATTGGCTAACAAGCGAGTTCGTCAAGTCCGGTTGGTCCATCAAGGCCATGCACAGGACCATGATGAATTCCGAGGCCTACCAGCGCGCCAGTGACGACGTGGCCGCAAATCTCGCCACAGACAGCGAAAACCGCTACTTCTGGCGCATGCCGCGCCGCCGTGTGGAAGCCGAAGTGGTGCGGGATTCCATGCTAGCAGTCGCCGGAAACTTGGTCGATAAGCTTGGTGGCCCGGCCGTTTACCCCTACATCGACCCGGCATTATTCCAGTCCAGCTCGGAACGCACTTGGAACGGCAGTTCCGACACCGACCCGGCTACTTGGCGCCGAAGCGTTTATGTATTCAGCAAGCGCTCGATCCCGCTGCCGATGCTCGACATCTTTGACAAGCCCGACAGCGTGACGTCCTGCGCGCGGCGCAACCGCAGCACCATCGCGCCGCAGGCCTTGATCCTGATGAACAATGCGTTCGTCGGAATGGAAGCAGCGAAGTTCGCGGACCGATTGCGGCAACTGGCGGGCGACGACGCGGGCAAGCAGGTGCGGCAGGCGTTTCTCCTGGCTTTGGGCCGCGAACCCGGACAGCAGGAGATGGAACGCTCCACAGCTTTCATCCGCGGCAATTCCAACGGACTGGTGGATTTCTGCCAGACCATGTTCAACCTCAACGAATTTGTCTATTTCCCATGAGCCTGCATACTGACCGTTTCATCTCCCGTCGTGAACTGCTTCGGACCGCCGGTGGCGGCATCGCAGGCTTGGCGCTCGCCGACCTGATGCATGCCGAACGCTCCCGCGGCATCTCGCCCTTGGCCGTGCAGGCACCCCATTTTCCGGGGAAGGCGAAGGCCGTGATTTCGATCTTCTGCTACGGCGGGGTCAGCCAGGTGGATACCTTCGACCCCAAGCCCGAGTTGTTGAAGCGGCAAGGGGAGACGATTCCAGGCAAGAACATCGTGCCGTCACAGGGAACACCCGGCGGACTGATGCCGTCCATCTGGGAATTCAAGAAGCACGGGCAGAGCGGGATGGACGTGTCCAGCCTGTTCCCCCACGTCGCAACAAAGGCGGATGAGATCGCGCTCATCCGGTCGATGTACTGCATCAGCAATGACCACGCCCCCGCGCTTTACCAGATGAACACCGGGTTCATCCAAGCCGGACACCCCAGCATGGGAAGCTGGCTGACCTACGGCCTGGGAACCGAAAACCAGAACTTGCCCGGATTCGTGGTGTTCGCCGACTGGCGCGGAGGCCCGATCGGCGGTGCGCCGAATTGGAGCAACGGCTTCATGCCCGCAGCCTACCAGGGCACCCCGTTCCGGTCCGCGGGCGATCCGATTGTCGATCTGAAACCACCGACGGGCATGACGCCGGACCGCCAGCAGCGCTGGCTGAAACTGCTGGGGCAATTGAACGAGGAGCATCTGGCGAAGAACCCGGAGGATACCGAACTTTCGGCGCGCATCCGGTCGTATGAACTGGCGTTCCAGATGCAGTCTTCGGCTACCGAGGCGGTCGATATAAATAAGGAATCGAAGGCTACGCGCGACCTGTACGGATTGGACGAGAAGCCGACCGAGTACGTGGGCCGGCAGGCACTGATGGCCCGTCGCTTGGTGGAACGCGGGGTTCGTTTCGTCCAGATTTATTCCGGCGGTGGCAACTTCACGGAGAGCTGGGACGCGCATTTCGACCTCGAACTCAACCACGGCATGCATTGCGCCGAGACCGACAAGCCGATTGCGGGCCTGTTGACTGATCTGAAGAGCCGGGGACTGCTGGATTCGACGCTCGTGATTTGGCACGGCGAGTTCGGACGGATGCCGATTTCGCAACGCATGAACGGCCGCGACCACAATCCGAGCGGCTTTTCGGTGTGGATGGCGGGCGGCGGTGTCAAGGGCGGGACGATTGTCGGTGCCACCGACGAGTACGGGTTGAATGCGATTGAAAACCGGAAGTCGGTGAACGACCTGCATGCCACGATCCTGCATTTGATGGGGATGGACCACGAGAAGCTGACGTATCCGTACAACGGGCGGAATATGCGGTTGACGGATGTGTCGGGGAGCGTGATGCGGGAAGTTCTGGCATGAGGATATCTCAAACACTATTTCGCTACCGCGCAACAACAACTCTCGTAATCCTGTCGTCGATAGTTGCAGCCTCCCCGTCTTCGGTTAGTGCCTCATCTCGAACGGTTTCCTCGGCGTTTATACTCTTTCCGGCACTCCTGTTGCGGCACCGCTGGGCCCTTTTTGGACCAGTGGTGCAATTGCAGCCGTCGGCTCAACTGTCTACTCCCCTCTGAGTCAGTACACATTGGGGGACGCGAACCCCGTCACTTGGCACTTTCCCCTAAACGTCCAAGAAGCGATTTTCGGTATCGCTGTCTCCGGAGCGAATGTCTACTTTGCAAATACTGGCCAAGGCACTATCGTCGAGTACACAACCTCGGGAGTATTGGTAAACGACAATCTTGTCCCTTCTGGATTAAACGACCCCGAGGGCCTCGCCGTGTCAGGATCGAATCTGTACGTCGCGAACTTCAATGCCGGGACTATCGGACAATACACAACATCGGGAAGCATCGTGAACGCTTCCCTGATCTCCGTCCAAGGACCCACACAGGTTGTCGTTTCGGGATCAAGGCTGTTTGTTCTGGACAACACCGGAACCATTGGTGAGTACACCTTGTCAGGCGACGTTGTGAACGCGTCCCTTATTTCCGGGCTGTCCGCCTACAACTTTGCCGTACTCGGCTCAAACATATTCGTCGCGGTACACGGTGGCGTGAGCCAGTACACGACTGCGGGGGTTTTGGTGAACGCCGCCCTGATCTCGGGTGTTCAGGGGGTCATCCGTGGCATTGCCGTGGAAGAGGCTGATGCGGCCTCCGCTCCCGAGCCGTCCACGATCATGCTGGTAGGAATTGGGCTGGGGCTAGCGTCGCTGTGCCTGAATGCTACCACCCGGCAAACGGTTGATCTTCTTTCTCGATGAGCATCACCAGCGGAGGGGTGGCGCGCTCCCGAACCTTTTCATACACCTCGGCACCCGTGGCACCCGTGGCCAACAGCAAATCACCTTCCAAGGCGATCCATTGACCAGCATAAAGGTAACGATTTCGCGCCAGCCAGCGCGTCTCCCGGGCATTTAGCGAGTCCAATTCCGAGGGCCGCGGATGCACATCCGGTCGTCGCCCCGTTTGAGGGATCACCTTGCCAGCCGCGTCACAAACCGCAGCGGCGGCAAAATCGTTCAGCGATCGGCCTTCGATCTTGGCCGCTTTGCCGAGCAACTCGAAAGAACTGGTGGAAATGAGAACTTCCAGTCGGGCAAAATTGGAGGGTTCCGGTGATTCCATCGTGTGGGGCCCTTCGATGACCAGTCTACCGTAGGCAACCTGAGAATCGAGCCCACGACCGGCCCGCACAGTTTCCTCCGCACCCCTACCCAAGGTATGCTATATGGGAGACCCATGGCCGATAACACAGTCCTGCTCATTTGCGCCGAAGACAGCTCCAGCGAACGAATCGAGTCGGTATGCGATCAATCGACCGCCACGATCACCTGCGCCTCCACCAACTCGTTGCTTGACGCGGTCAAGCTGCTCCAGGAAGACTCCTTCGACCTGATCATCACGGATCTTACGCTGCCGGACGGGAAGGATCTGACGGTTCTGAAGAACCTGCAACAGAACGCCGCGACTACGCCAATTCTGGTTCTGTGCCACGCAGCCGGTCGCGATGCCGGAGTCACGGCGGTCCGCAACGGTGCCTTCGATTTTTTCTGCTACGAAGACCCGGACGCGAGTCTGCTCCGGTCGGTTGAATCCGCCATAAAGGACGGACGCCGCGAAGCCGAGCGCAAGACCGCAGCCGAGCGGCGCATCAACGCACGCTTCCCCGTTTCCCTCGCTATCAGCTACCAGACATTGGAACAGCCGATCCTCTCCGGACAGGGAACCAGCGAGACGCTCAATGTCAGCAGCAAGGGCATCCTGTTCGCCAGCAACGAAAACTTCGTGATCGGCCAACTGGTCCAGGTTTCGCTCGACTGGCCCGCGAAACTTGAAAACCAGATCCCGCTGAAGCTTGTGGCGGAGGGCCGCATCGTGCGCAACTCCGGTGGCCAGACAGCGATGACGATCGAGAAATACGAATTCCGTACCCGCCGCGTCAAGGCTACGGCGAAGGCCTAACAAGTTCTTTATCTCCAGCAGGTTAAAATCCGTACAGACTTCGGAACACCTGCAACATTGACGGTGTTTGAAAACACGTAGGGTATGGAGCGGCTCGTTAGCCGCCAACTTTCGGAGGGGAACTTGTCAAAAACGCATCTGGCAGCGGCCTTGATTGGAATCGGACTAACCGTCCACCCTGGAACTAGTTTCGCCCAGGAACCTCCCGTTGAACAACCAAACATCCAGCAGGAAGAGGCCGCCATGGCCGTTTCCCACGCTGAATGCAGCTTCTTCGGGCCGGAGCGCGACAGCTTCCTGGCGCAATTGAACCACCGGGGTGAATCGCATGCGGGCCGCATCACCCGCCAATTCATGGCGTCGGCCAACTCGGCACTGATCGTCAGGAACCGCGTGGTTCCATTCGCAACGGCGGCCACCAACAGCGCCAACCTGATCGACAAGTACATCTGGCAGGATCTCCAAGCCAACAACATCACTCCCGCAGGCAAGACCACGGACCAGGAATTCATCCGCCGCGTCACGCTCGATCTGACCGGCCGCATCCCGACTCCCGAGCGTGTGACGGCCTTTCTGGCCAACACAGACCCGGACAAACGCAATCAGCTGGTGTACGAACTGCTTGCCAAGCCGGAATGGGTCGACAAGTGGACCATGTTCTTCGGCGACCTCTACAAGAACACCGCGTCGTCGGTACAGGTTCAAATCAAGCCCGAGGGCAGGAACGCATTCTACAAATTCCTCCACGATTCGCTAGCCAAGGGCAAGCCTTACAACAAGATGGCGACCGAAATCATCGCCGCCCAGGGTGACAATAGTTTCGACCAGTCCAACGGCCAGATCAACTACTATCCGCTGGGAATTGTCACGGGCGGTCCCAGCCAAGACATCTTCGACAACCAAGCGGCCAATATTGCCTCGCAGTTCCTGGGGATGGCGCATATGAATTGCATCCTGTGCCACAGCGGCAGGGGACACCTCGACACGCTGAGCCTGTGGGGCAGCAAGCAGACGCGCTCCCAGGCATGGGGATTCGCTGCGTTCCTTTCCCATACGTGGACGCGCTCTATTGCCACGCCGGCGGATCCGAACAATCCCAAGGCCAACTACAACTACTATTCGCTGCAGAAGTACACCACGGACTACGCGCTCAACACCACCACGGGGAACCGGCCTGCGCGCCAGCCTCTGGGAGCGCTGAAACTGGTGACACCGACATACCTCGATGGCAAGAGCGTGCCCGCCAGCGGCGAGGACTACCGGGTGGCACTCGCCAAGTACATTACCTCCGACTTCCAGTTCGCCCGTGCCACGGTGAACTATGTTTGGGCCCAGTTCTTCGGCAAGGGTATTGTCGACCCGGTCGACCAGTTCGATCTAGCGCGGTTGGACCCCGACAATCCTCCGCCCGCACCTTGGACCCTGCAACCCAGCAACCCGCGGCTACTCAACGCACTGGCGCAGGAATTTATTGACAACAACTACAGCATCGCGGCACTCCAGCGTCTGATCGTGACCTCCGACACTTACCAGTTGGCCTCCGAGTATCCCGGCAACTGGGACCCGACGTGGGAAAAGTATTTCGCACGCCATTTCGTCCGCCGCCTATGGCCGGAGGAATTGCACGATTCCGTCGTCACGGCACTTCAAACGCTTCCGTCGTACACCGTACCCGGATTCTCCAATCCCTCCGCTGTCTATGGGGTGGATTCGGCGGGTTTCGGCAAGATCTCCTACGCAATGCAGGCCCCCGACGTCGTGAACATGCCCGATGGCGGCGGCACCTCCAGCCAGTTCCTGGACC
>CAITMP010000445.1 GCA_903893525.1 uncultured Acidobacteriia bacterium
CACCCCGTTCGACAGCTTCCAGCTTTTCGGCGACGTTGTGAAGACGGCCGGCCGCCACAGCCTGAAGATCGGTGCGGATATCCGCGAGCTTCGCGAGAGCAACATCGGTTACGGAAACTCGCAGGGCAGCTTCTCGTTCAGCCAGAACTGGACCCGCGGACCCTTGGACAATTCAACCACGGCACCCATGGGCCAGGATTTCGCATCATTCATGCTGGGTCTTCCCACCGGCGGCAGCTACGACCTGAACGCGTTCCGCACCAACCAGTCCAAGTACATGGCGTTGTTCATCCAGGATGATTTCCGGCTCCGCTCCAACCTGACGCTGAACATGGGACTCCGTTTCGAGCATGAATTCCCAACGTCCGAGCGCTTCAACCGTACGCTGAACGGTTTCGACTTCGCCACCGCCAGTCCGATTGCCGCAGCAGCCCAGAAGGCCTACTCGGCGAGTCCCAATGCGCTGATCCCCGCCAGCCAATTCAAGGTTTTGGGCGGCCCGCTGTTTGCAGGGTCGGGCAATTCGAGCATCTATTCGACGAAGTCCAAAATCTTCAGCCCCCGTTTCGGATTTGCATGGACTCCGGGCGGCACCAATGGCAAGACCGTGCTGCGCGGCGGCACCGGACTGTTTGTGTTCCCCTTGGGCACGGTCGGCGTGAACCAGCCCGGTTTTAGCCAAAGCACGTCGCTGGTCCCGACGCAGGATAGCTACCTGACACCCTACGCGACGCTTGCCAATCCATTCCCGGACGGCATTCAGAAACCCACCGGTTCGTCGCTGGGTCTGTCCACATTCCTCGGCAAGGACGTCACGTTCTTCAACCCGAACGTCAAGAACCCGTATTCCATCCGGTGGGAGATGGGGATGCAGCGCACGCTTCCGTTCGGCACGGTCCTGGAGGTTGCGTATGTTGGCAACCACGCCGTCCATCTGCAGGCCGGTTCGACCCCCGGTGGTAGCGGTAGCCGTCAGTTGAACTACGTTCCGGCACAGTACTTGTCCACGTCCCTCACCCGCGACCAAGCCGCCATCGACAGGCTGTCTGCTGTCGTCGCAAATCCGTTTGCCAATCTGATTCCGGGCACGGGGTTGAACGGTTCCACCGTCGGGCTCTCCAGTCTGCTGAAGCCGTACCCGCAATTTGGAAACATCTATGTCACCGGGGACAACGCCGGCAGCTCATACTTCCACAGCTTGAATGTGCGCGTGGAAAAGCGCTATTCACACGGCTTCAACGTTCTGGCCAACTACACTTGGTCGAAATTGATTGAACGGACCCGGTTCCTCAACGATTTCGACGCCCGTCCGGAAAAGCGTGTCGCCAACGACGACCGCCCGCAGCGGCTGGTGACCAGCCTGAGCTACGAACTGCCGATCGGCGAGGGCAAGACCCTGTCATTCGGCAGCCGCTGGATGAACCGGGTGGCTGGCGGATGGGTCGTCAACGGGATCTACACTTGGCAGCTGGGCTCGCCCTTGGGTGCTTGGGGCAACGTGATCTATTTGGGCGGACCGCTGAACATGGACCCGCGCAAGGTCAATGGAACCGCGTTCGATACTACCCGCTTCGTCACGAGCAGCGCCCAGCAACTGGGCAACAACGTTCGCACGTTCCCGACCCAATTTGGCAACCTGCGCGCCGACGGGGCCAACAACGTGGACTTCTCCATGATCAAGAACACCAAGTTGGTGGAGAGGCTGAACTTCCAACTGCGTTTCGAGGCCTTCAACGCCTTCAACCACGCGGAATTCAGTGCCCCCAGTTTGTCGGTGACATCATCGGCCTTCGGCAAGATTACGGGCCAGAACAACCTCTCGCGGACCGTCCAAATGGGTGCGCGACTGGTCTTCTAGGTCTTTTTCCGCAGGGTCCGGACGTTGGTTTTGCGTCCGGACTCTGCCGACGAAAAATTTCCAGTTGCAATTCCCGTCGCGTTCAGGCAACATAAAGGGTTTTCCCCCCTTTTACGAATGCGGCTAAGAGTCCTCTATCACGACCATTGCTTTGACGGCGCCGCTTCGGCCGCGTTTTTCAGCCGGTTTATCCGAGCTGCCGTCCATCCAGACGCCGAATTCCAATACACCGGAATGGCACACCGGGCATCCCAGATCTTCGAAGACTCGTTGTTCGACGGCGATGAAAACGCCATCGTCGACTTCAAGTACTCGAACAACGAGCGCCTGACTTGGTGGTTCGACCACCACCAGAGCGCCTTCCTGACACCCGAGGACGCACGGCACTTCCAAGCCAACCCGTCGCCCCGCAAGATGTTCGACCCGTCGTTCAAGTCGTGCACGAACTACATCTGCACCAAGGCGAAGGAGGGTTGGGGGTTCAGCGCGCCGGATCTTGACGAGTTGGTCCATTGGGCCAACATCATCGACGGGGCCCAATACGCGGATGCCAAGACCGCGGTAGAGCTGGGTGCGCCGGCCATGCAGTTGACGCTGGCCATCGAGGGCTCCAAGGGTTCGGAAACCGTGCAGAAGATCATCAGCCTGATGACGCGCATGCCGTTGGGACAAATCATCCAGCAGCCGGAGATCCAGGAGATCTTCCGTCCGCTGTATGAGCGCCACCTGCGCTCGGTGGGTATCATCCGTGACAACGCCCAGGAGACTGGCGGGGTGATCACGTTCGACCTCACCGGGCATGACCTCGAGGGCTACAACAAGTTCATCCCGTACTATCTGTTTCCGACCGGCGTCTACACGGTGGCCGTGAGCCCGTCGTCCTTCCGCACCAAGATTTCGGTGGGATCGAATCCTTGGGCTCCGGTCGAACCGACGCACAACTTGGCCTCCATTTGCGAGCGTTATGGCGGCGGCGGACATGCGCGCGTGGGCGCGATCAGTCTGGAACCCGGGCAGGTCGACGAGGCACGGCGGATCGCGGCCGAAGTGGCTGCGGAATTGCGCGGCTAGCGGATGCCGATTGTCTTTGCGCCGGAGTTGCGCGCATGGTCGGAGCAGGTTCTGATAGCAGCAGGTGTGGCGCAAGCGAATGCCGAGCTGGTGGCGGATTCCTTGGTGGCGGCAAGTCTGCGGGGCGTGGATTCGCACGCAATCCACCTGCTGCCCAGCTATCTGGAGCAAATCGAGGCTGGCGATGTGGATGCGTCGGAGGCCGGTGAGATCGTGTCCGAATCCGGGGCCACCATGGTCTATGACGGACGAAATGGATTGGGCCAGGTTGTGGCAAACACCTGTGCGGGCCACGCCATCCGGATGGCCTCCGAATTCGGCATCGGCATCGTTTCGGCCCGTGAGTCGAACCACTTCGGAGCTGCCGCGTACTGGGCAATGAAGATCGCGGGCGCGGGTCAGCTTGGGCTGGTGTTTTGCAACGCGTCGCCCATCGTCGCCCCGTGGCAGGGCCGGGAGGGCCGTTTCGGGACCAATCCGATTTGCGTGGCGGTGCCGTGGCGGGTAGGTGAGAATGCGCCAGATCCGTGGTTGTTGGACATGGCGACCACGACGGTGGCGGCCAACAAGATTTTCAAGGCCCACGTCAACCAGGAACCGTCGATTCCGGCTGGCTGGGCCATGGATCGGGATGGCGTCCCGACTACAGATACTCCGGCGGCCTACGCTGGCCTTCTAATGCCCCTGGGAGGCTACAAGGGCTCAGGGCTGGCCATGATGGTCGAAATTCTTTGCGGAGCGCTCAGCGGCGGCGCAATGAGCACGGA
>CAITMP010000446.1 GCA_903893525.1 uncultured Acidobacteriia bacterium
GCGTAGATGCGGTCCTTCACACCCGCCAGAATTCGACGTTCCTCCCCCGATTCCCAGTACACGACTCCCCGATTTGCCCCACGCTGCGGCGTGCCGGAATCAAAACGCCAAAGCTCCTTGCCGCTGGCTGCATCGACGGCGAAGATCTTGTGGCGCGGGGTGACGCCGTACAGAACGCCGTGGACCACAATCGGCTGGGTCTGCGGATCCCCCGTGCCGTCGGCGGTATCGTACTGCCAGGCAACCTCCAGCTTCGACACATTGGAGCGGTCGATTTGCTTCAAGGTGGAGTAGCGGGTCTGGTGGGAATCACCGCCATAGGCGGGCCAGTCGGTCTGCGCTTCGGCGGTGGCACACCAGCAGAGGGCTAAGGCGATGAGGAGCGGTCGCATGTGGCGACCATTCTATCGGGTTCGCAAGCGTGGGATCTTCAATTCCGCACCCGATCCGCGCACACGGCTCACAAGTCCAGAAATACCTTCAGCGCGGCTGAACGGGTGCTGTTTCTGGAGAGAGGAGGTCTTCGATTCGTGCCGCAGCCAACGCGCGCTTGCTCTCCTCGCGAAGTTCTGCCGTGGATAGCCCTGCGTAACGGTGCTCCAAGGACTCCGGAATCGGCCCGAGGCGCTCCACCAGCAGATGGAGGAAAGAAAGTGCCGCAGCCCGCTCACCCTCCTGCCGTCCCTCCTGCCGCCCCTCCTGCCGCCCCTCCTGCCGCCCCTCCTGCCGCCCTTGGTCCAGACCCTTCTGCACCAGAGGACCGTAGACGTCGTGTTCCAAGTAGTCTTCCAGAACAAACATTCTCTTTCCCTCCTCCTTCACGAACTCACCCAACTGCCGCAATCCGGCCAAGGTCAGCAACTGCTGGTACGCAACCCGGCGGTCGGCGCCATCCAATTCCGCGATCCGCGCCAATATCCCAAGCACAGCATCGCGCTTGTCCCGCAGTTGCATCAGGACCGCAAGAATATTATCCCGCACGTCGGGGCTGGCCAGAAGCGGCTCGCCGTCCAATTCCACCAGGTTGATCAGGACGTACGAGTACGAGATACGCTTTGCCCTGTAGCGCGAGGGCATCCTCATCTTGGCCTTTCCGACGTACAAAACGTACTGGTCCGGGAACTCGCCTTCCAGATCTAGCAGCCACGAGCCCTAGTTGAGCATGCGGACGGCCATCTTCGGGTTGTTCCGAGCCTGAAATTCGACCTGGACCGATTTCGCAGCCTCGTCCTTGCCGATCGAATCGGCGCGCAGGTTCCGGGTCGTGGGCATTTCAACGTTGCCCCACGAGACGATCCGGCGACCGGTGATGTAGTGCAATGCCTCCCCGGCAGGATCGTGGAGCAGTTGCTTGAGTGTCGTGTCGAAGTCCTGCATGGCCCTCTCCCAAGATATACCCGTGGAATGGGCTGTCGCACTTGGAAACCATGCCAATGGTTCCACCCAACTGGATATGCCGTTGGATCAAACTGCGCGCGCCGGTTTCGTTCATTAAAAATTTTTTTGCCCAAGCCGAACCCTGTGTTCAGTGTGCGCAAGCAGAGAATCCGATGCGGGTGGAACGTTGCGGATGCCGCGCAGAAAGCGATATCCCTCCAGTCCACCCTCATTGTGAGACATTATTTGAGGAGCCCCGAATGCCAGAAGCGGTCATCGTCGATTGCCTGCGCACCGCAGTGGGAAAGTCCGGACGAGGCGCATTTCGGAACACGCGCCCGGACGACCTTGCGGCCGCCACCATACGCGCGTTGTTGGAAAAGTATCCGCAGGTACCCGTAGCGGAGATTGAGGACGTGATTCTCGGCTGCGCCATGCCGGAAGGCGAGTCGGGCAGCAACATGGCCAGGATCGCCGCGCTCCGCGCAGGCTTGCCGGTCACCACCACGGGCGTCACCATCAATCGGTTCTGCAGCTCCGGGCTGCAATCCATCGCGATGGCGGCGGAACGGATCCGGTCCGGCGGGGCGGAGATCCTGCTCGCCGGGGGTGCCGAGTCGATGAGCATGATCCCGATGGCTGGCAACAAGCCCGCGCCGAATCCGTGGCTGGTGAACCACTACCCCGAGGTCTACATCAACATGGGCCTGACTGCGGAAAACGTGCAGCGCCAGTACGGCATTTCGCGTGAGGCCGCCGACGCATTCTCCTATCGCAGCCACCAAAACGCGCTCCGGGCCCAGGCCGGGGGGCTGTTCGACGAAGAGATCGTTCCCGTGACTGTGGAATCGACCGTGCTCGACGGCAAGGGCAAACCCTCCACCGTGCAGACCGTGTTTTCGAAGGACGAAGGCCCGCGCGCCGATACCTCCATCGAGGCGCTGGCGAAATTGAAACCGGTATTCCACGTGCAAGGTACTGTGACGGCGGGCAACGCGTCGCAGACCAGTGACGGGGCGGCGATGGCGCTCGTGATGTCGGATACGAAGGCACGTGAGCTGGGCCTCACTCCGATGGCGCGTTTCGTCAGTTTCGCGGTGGGCGGAGTGCCTCCCGAATTAATGGGAATCGGCCCGGTGGTGGCGATTCCGCGCGCTTTGAAGATGGCCGGATTGCACTTGGACGACATTGGCGTGATCGAGTTGAACGAAGCGTTCGCCGTCCAGGCGCTGGGTGTGATCCAAGGTGCCGGGTTGAACGTGGACCGCGTGAACGTGAACGGCGGCGCGGTCGCGCTGGGGCATCCACTCGGATGTACAGGTGCGAAATTGACCGCGAGCATCCTGCGCGAGATGCGCCGGAAGAACCACCGCTACGGCATGGTGACGATGTGCGTTGGGGGCGGCCAAGGCGCTGCCGGGATTTTCGAGATATTTTAGTCGGGGGTATTGCAAAATGGCTGGACAAAAACGGGCGGGCGGGTCGTTCCTGGTTGAAGACCACCCTGCAAATGAAATTTTTACCCCGGAGGATCTGAGCGCCGAGCATCAGGCCGTCCGCAAGGCTGCGCGTGAGTTCTTCGAGAAGGAGATTGCGCCCAACGTGGACGCCATCATCGCGGCGACGTCGGGCGGAGACGGCTTCGGCACGGGAAGATACGATGTCGCCGTCGCCACGCTCCGCAAGGCTGCCGAGCTGGGTTTCGAATCCATCCTGACCCCGGAACGCTTCGGCGGCATGGAACTCGATCTGGCCTCATCCATGGTGGTGGCCGAGGAGTTGGCGCGCGACGGGTCTTTTGCAGGCTGGCACGGAGCGCACGCGGGCATCGGCTCGCTGCCCCTGCTCCTTTTCGGGACCGAGGCGCAGAAACAAAAGTACCTACCCCGCCTCTCGTCCGCGGAGTTGATCGGTGCCTATTGCCTGACCGAACCCCATGCCGGATCCGATTCGCTAGCCGCGAAGACCAAGGCTGTGTTGTCGGCGGACGGCACACACTACGTGCTGAACGGCCAAAAGGCGTGGATCACCAACGGCGGCCGCGCGGACCTGTTCACGGTCTTTGCGAAGATCGTTGGGGAAAAAGCTGACGGCGAGAAATTCACGGCATTCCTGGTCGAGCGCGCCTTTGGTGGCGTGACCAACGGCAAGGAAGAGCACAAGATGGGGATCAAGGGCAGCTCCACCACTGTCGTCAACTTCGACGACGTGAAGGTGCCTGTCGAGAATCTCCTGGGCGAAATCGGCCGCGGCCATATCATTGCGTTCAACATCCTGAATTTGGGCCGCTTGAAGCTGGGTCCTTCCGGCGTGGGTGGGTCGAAGGCTGCGCTCGCGACCTCAATCGGCTACGCCAAGCAGCGCAAGGCCTTCGGGACCGAAATCGCGAATTTCGGCATGATCCAGCACAAGCTGGCCGAGATGGCGATCCGCACCTTCGCCGCGGAGTCCATGACGTACCGCGTGGAAGGCATGATCAACGGCCATCTGGAAGGCTTTTCCTGGGCCGAACCGAACGCGGCATTTGTGATGATGAAGGCCATCGAGGAATTCGCCGCCGAGTGCTCGATGGTCAAGGTGTTTGCGACCGAGGTTCTCGATTATTGCGTGGACGAAGCGGTCCAGGTGCACGGTGGGAACGGCTATTCGTCGGAATACCCAGTGGAACGCGGCTACCGCGATTCGCGCATCAACCGGATTTTTGAAGGCACCAACGAGATCAATCGGTTGCTCGCCAGCGGCACCATCGTCAAGCGCGCCGCCGCCGGACGCATTCCCTTGATGCAGAAGGCCAAGGCGCTGGTCGGCGAAATCATGTCCGGACCCGACGCCGCCGAATACGCGTCCGAAGAGGCCCGCCTCGTCGCCAACGCCAAGAAAGTGGCTTTGTTATTGCTCGCCCGCGTGTTCGAGAAATTCGGCACGGCTATGGACAAGCAGCAGGAGGCGATGGCGGGCATCACGGACGTTCTGATGGAACTGTTCGCCATGGAATCCTCGCTCTTCCGTGTGCAGAAGACGGGGAACAAGGGTACGGGGGCCGAGATGTGCGCTGTCTACCTTCGCGACGCGATGTTGCGGATCGACGCCTCCTCCACCACCGTGCTGGCCGCCTGTTCCGAGGGCGATGCCCTCCGCACCGACATGAAGATCCTGCGCCGGTTCACCAAATTCGACCCGGTCAACACGATCGCCCTGCGGCGCGGTATCGCGGCACGGCTGATCGCAGCCGGCCACTATGTCGTCTGATCCGGGAGCCTTATCTGATCCAGCCAGCCGGCCGCGCATCGTATTGGCGGTCGGATTGCCCGGTTCGGGGAAATCGACCTATTTCCGCAAGCTGGGCGTAACGCCGATTTCCAGCGATTCGATCCGACTTCTTCTTGCGGACGACGAAACCGACCAGTCGATCCACGGCCGGGTCTTCGCGACGGTGCGTTTTCTTTTGCAGCAGCGGATTGAATTGGGGCGTCCCGCAACTTATGTGGACGCGACAAATCTGACCCGGCGCGACCGGCGGATGTATCTGAAAATTGCCCGGGAGAACAACTGCCGTTTGGAGGCGTTGTGTTTCGAGACGCCGCTCTCAATCTGCAAGGCGCGGAATGCCGGACGGAAACGCGTCGTCCCGGACCATGTACTGGACCTTATGGCGGCGAAATATGTGCCGCCTTCCATGGAGGAAGGTTTTGACGTTGTCGCGCGGGTGGCCGTGTCCTAGTCCCGCCGCATGGGTCTCACTAGCGTAATCCGAGCGCTGGCCATCAGTTCCCCGTCAACATACCCGTAGACCGAAATTGCGGCCGGGGGTACCCCGTTCGAGTGGAACGGGACGGTCACGGGCTGTGGAAGGTTGTCGGCGGGGAGCATCAGGATGGGACTGGTGCTCAGATCCAACACAAAATCCACCCTATCCACGCCCGTTGCCGCCACGTGGATTTCCGTGGCTGCCGACCGCATCACAGCTCCTGACAGATCGATCCGGTGAACGTCCATCCCGGCCAAGGTGTCGCAGGCAAACGTGACCAAGTCACTGGGAACCGCGTTTCCATGCTCCTGTAGGAGGTCATTCAGTGTCTTGGCGCGGATAATATCCGGTTCCACGCCAACATCCTCGATCGGAACACCAAGATTCGGCCCCACCCTGGACGACCTGAGAAACGCCACACTCATCGCCGAGCCCGGCAAATTCCGCAAGGGCTGCCCCGATGGAGGCAGCAACGCGACCAAGTCCGAGTAGCTCCAAGCGTTTGCACCACCTCCGCCCGTCGATGGATCGGTTCCAATGATGGTTCCAACCGCGTGGTCCGCGAACCCGCCCGCAAAAATATCCGCCGCACTGTAGGTGGAAGCGTTGACCAGTAGCACAACCGGCCCCTGGTAGACCTGGAACGGCATGGAGACCGCAGGTGTGATCGGATGGGGGTGGGTCAACGGGCCATCTGGAATATTGCCGCTCCGGGCATCGGCCTGAAACAGCTCGAAGCCGGTGATATTTGTCTCCGAAGCGAGGATCTGGCGGACGGCGGGAGTGTTGGCGAGGTGGAAGTTGGCTGGAACGATGCGTCGTGCGGTCAGCATCTGCAGCATGCGCTCGGCCGCCACGATGTCTCCGCCTGGGTTGCTCCGCAGATCAACGATGATTCCATCCGGCGCACTCGCTTGCAAGAGACGGAGAATCCGGGCGAATTCATTCGGCAGGTCGATCGCCACGGATGCCGAGGCCCTACGGTTGAATGTCTTGATGGCGACGTACCCGAACTGTTTGTCGCGGTCCGTGGCGCTGATTAGGTTCTCCGGATCAAGGTTGGCCCGACCCGGTCTCCCGTCGCGGGTCTGAAACTGGAAGACTTCGGGAAAGTGGGAGACTTCCGTCGCTGAGGCTCCTTCATCCCGAAATCGCTGCCAACCCCAGAGCATCCCTACCGCAGTTTCGCCAGCTTCCATATCGGGGGGAGCCATGGCTCTTGGCTGAAGAGCTGCATCCGGAAAGTCCGCGCCGAGCGAACTGGCCTTGGCGACACCCCAGGGTACTACCGCCATCCGGGGTGTCGTACTCCTTCGAGGCAGGAAATGGAATGTTTCGGTTTCCTCCTCGAAAGGTTCCCGCCACCTGGCGGCACCCGAACTGGCCATCGGACGCACCGTCAACCGAAGCAGGCCCCGCTGCAGTTGGGCAGCATCATTGGCTGCCGGGGTCAGATTGGCCGCGTGGGCAACGGTGGACATGAAGCTGCCCCCATCGAAGTTCACCAACTCGACGCCGGGCTCGAAACCATCGATCCCGATGCCGTCCATCGCCGCCGTCACGACAAAACGCTTGTTTCCGGTGACCGGATCGTCATAGTAACCGGCCCGGAAAGGGAGAAAGGCGATGCTCCCGCGGAAGAACTTCGGCCTGACATACGCGGTGTGCGGATCGCGGACGGTGGCAAGGGCATCCAGTATGGCCAAATGCAGGTCCAGCTCACCCATTACGGGTGGAACCTGGACTGCAGCGTTTCGCAGCGCCTGCAATTTCGCCACCGGATCCGGCGCGGGGTGCTGTCCCTGGAACAGCTCCTGCTTGAAGGGCAGGTGGGGGTACAGGTTCGTCAACACCCACAAAACTTGGTCAATCAGCGGCAGCCAGTCGGAATGCTGCAGCAGATCCGGATTTTTCTGGGGATCGACCGCTGACCGCAAGTAGGGTATAAGGGGTTGAATCGTCAAATCCGGGACCCCGAGTGCTTCCCGGTTGGCGATCAGCTCTTTCCAAGGGTTGTAGTCGGTGAGGTCCATCGGGGCGTCCTCCCTGGAAGCCTCCACCCAGTCTAGATCCCTAGCGTGGTTCGAGGAGAGCGGGCCCGGTGCACACCTTGGAACCGGTTACCGGATTGCAGCGTGCGATGCCGGTTTCAAATTGCACCGAGAATCCGGAGGGTGCGCGCTCGCCAAACGGATAGTCGGTACTGAGCAATTGGGCACCTCCGTTCAGGGCCGCGTCGCGACGCGTCGTGTCGTTGGCTCGGACAGCCGCAGGACCCCCGTCGGTCATGGTCCGAATCAGGTATCCCTTTTTCACCAGCGTCGGGATATCCCCCGCTTTGCCATTGTCCGCAGTCGGCAGCGGATTGTTCATCTGGATGAAGGCGGCGTCCGGTTTTCCAGGCTGGGCGTTGGTGAAGAGAACCCGGCCTTCGAGCGACGGATGGCCAGCCGTATACAGGGGACCGACACGCCGCTGGTCCAGCAGGAAAACGACTTTACTCCTGGCTTTGTCCAAGGCAGGCCAGCCGTTGGAAAGCACAGCCTCCTCGAGAGTCTTGTGCTTCCCGCGCACGTCGTCCGGCGTGATCATTTCGGCGGGTGCAAAGACGGACCGGATCTCGGCGTCCAACGCATCGAAGGTGGCCGGGGTAAGTTTTTCGGGTTGGACCATGTAGTCCGGCCTTGGATTCTGGTCCTTGTTCTCAACCAGGA
>CAITMP010000447.1 GCA_903893525.1 uncultured Acidobacteriia bacterium
AGGACCGCAAGAATTTCATCCGCCGCTGCCGCCGCCTGCACCGCGAACTCCAACCGGTCGGGCCCGTCGAAACCACCCTCGTCAACGAAATGGTCGCCGCACTGTGGCGCCGCGACCGCGTCGCCATCCTCGAGGCCCGCCTGCTGGACCAAGCCTACATCACCACTCCGGAACCTCTCGGTTTCCAACCGCTGTTCCAACAGACGCTCCAACCGGCTCCAGATGCTCCGGCCACCCAACCCGACCACAGTCCCGTCGCCTTCCGCAACGCCCTTGCCTACCGCGAACTGGCTGACACTTCGAAGGCGCTCCCGCAGCTCAGCCGCGACAGCGCACGCCACAACCGCGACTTCCACCGCGCCCTCGCCACGCTCGAACGACGACGTGCGGCCCGCCGGAAGCGCAACCCGCAACCCGAGCCCAATTCCCCGCAAACGCACCAACCAACCGAGCCCTACCGGAATGGCGCGTACGACCGCCCCGTCGTCCCCCCGCCGGCCGACCCGGAATCCGCCCCAATCCCCACTCATTTAGTGGGCCTGACTGGCTTTGTTCCGACTCCCGAAACAGCCCTTCCGCACACTGCCGCGATGGCCCAAGAACCCATGGAATCAACATGTTCCACGAGCGCGACGCCGCCGCCCGCACAATCGCAGCCGAAAACAACCGCCGTCATCGGAGCTGCGACCGCCAAGCCCCCGGCTTGCCACCGCCAAGCCCCCGGCTTGCCACCGCCAAGCCCCCGGCTTGCCGCCGCCACGCTCACCGACCCGGGCACTCCAATCCCACGGGACACGCCCCATCCCCCGAAACCCAATTCAAACCATCGAAAAAATCTATTTGCGTCCCCGTACCCGCCAGACGTAACATTACATTTCAGCCACAGCGCTGGAGTAACTTGGTTTATCCAAGTACAGGTCCCCAACGATTCCGAACGCCCGCCAAGAAACCTAGGTCCCTGGCGCGG
Organism: uncultured Acidobacteriia bacterium; assembly: GCA_903893525.1. Classification (GTDB taxonomy): domain Bacteria; phylum Acidobacteriota; class Terriglobia; order Bryobacterales; family Bryobacteraceae; genus BOG-234. The sequence continues at coordinate 968 of CAITMP010000447.1, forward strand.
CTCGGAGAGGTCTACGTTGACCAATTCGTACTGCGTAACAGTGACCGGTTTCGATGGGATTCGGGCCTGCTAATTGACACGATCAATCAACTAGCGAAACGAAGGGGACGACAATGAAAAGCAGTTTCAACACCTACGCCCGTAGTGTGTTCGCCATGCTGGCGCTCACCACGGTTCTTTCCGCCCAGACCTCCAGTCTCTCGGGCACAGTAAAGGATACGTCCGGCGGAGCTATCTCCGGAGCCCGTGTATCCGCCACCGAACAGAAAACTTCCGCGAACCTCGCTACTTTGGCCGACGCCGCCGGACAGTATTCGTTCGCCTCCATTCCATCGGGTACTTACACCCTGAAAGTAGAGTTTCCCGGCTTCGCGCCCTATTCCAAAGCCGATGTTGCCGTAACAGGCACCCCGGCGACCCTCAACATCGTAATCACCCCCAGCGCCAGCAGTTCCACCGTGGACGTAAGCGCCAAGCTGGACCCGTTCGAAGTGGTGCCCGACACGCCCTCCAACAGCATCTTCGGCATTGAAACCCCGCTCGCCGAAACCCCGCGCTCCATCTCCGTCGTTCCGGCGGAAATGATGGCCCGCTACGACATCCGAACCGTCAACGACTTGGTGACAGCCTCTCCCGGCAGCTTCACCGGCAGCTATTTCGGTGTGCCCGGTGCCCTCTTCATCCGTGGCGAGGCGGGTGACAACTTCTACCGTGGCTTCCGCCGCGTGGAAAACCGTGGCAACTACGCCACCCCCGTCGGCGACGCCGAGGAGTTGGAAATCGTCAAAGGCCCCCCGTCCCCCATCTACGGCGGCGGACGCGTCGGCGGCTTCCTGAACTACACCCCGAAATCGGCCCGCAGCAGCACGGCTAAGTGGCTGGAGCACCCCACCGGCAAGATCAGCCTGACCTATGGTTCCTACGACCAGAAGGCTGGCTCGGTCGAATTCGGCAGCCCCTTCAAGCTCGGTGGCAAGCGCGGCGGCTTCTACACCTTCTTCAGCGTTGAGGACTCAAAAAGCTACTACAAGGGCATCTCCACCCGCTCCAAGCTGGGACAAATCTCCTTCGACATGGAATTGCCCTCCAAGTGGCGCATGGAATTCGGCATGCAGGGTTTCGCCGGAGCGCTCCCGCAAAACATCGGCTGGAACCGTGTCACCCAGGCACTGGTGGACAACGGCACCTACCTGGCTGGAACTCCGATGATCAATCTGGCGGGCAACCAGTACAACCTGAACCCGACCAACTTCAGCGCCGCGCAGCTGCTCAATTTCGCCTACCTGCCAAACTACGCCTCCACCTTCCTGGCGACACCGCAGGCCGCGCTGTACGCGCTCGATCCCAAGACCATCCACACTACGCACCTCAACCACGACCAGATCTTCATCGATAGCCCGGACTTCTCCGACGCCATCACCTACACCGGCTACTTCGACCTGATCCGCGACTTCAAGGAAGGCGTCCGCATCAAGAACCAGACCTTCTACGATTCGCTCGACCACCAGAAGTTCTCCACCTACGGCTTCGGTGCCAACTATACGCCGAGCGTCATCGAAAACAAGACCTCCTTCGATTACTCCTTCAAGGTCGGCAAGTGGCTCAAGGCGCAGACCACCAGCGGCTTCTCCTACCGCTACACGCAGTCGACCGCCGGTGAGGAACGCACCCTCTACCAGGTAATCGACCGCCGCGACCTTTCCGTCGGTGCCCAGCCGAACGACCGTTTCGCCAGCGTTTTCAGCACCAAGGGCGTCTGGGGCTACAACTACTACCAAACCGGCAACTACGGTGATACCGGCGTCTTCGGACTCGCCAGCCTCAACCTCTTCAACCGGTTGACGATTCTCCAGGGTGTCCGCTACGACCACTACACGCCCGATTTCAAGGGTCAGGACAACGGCGAAGGCCTCACCCGCGCCAAGGATTCGGGCGGTGCGGCCACCTACAACACCAGCGTCAGCTACCGCCTGCCCCTCCACGTCACACCCTACTTCACCACGTCCACCTCGCGCTACCTCGACTTGGGACAGGGCGGGGAACTCGACTACGCCCAGATCCAGAACCACACGTGGATCCAGCCGTCCAACCTCTACGAGGGCGGCGTGAAGACCAGCATGCTGGACAACCGGATCTACGCATCCTTCTCGCTCTTCAAGCAGAAGCACTCGTCCTACAACTCGAACAACGGGGCGATTGATTACTTCCGCACCAAGGGTGCCGAAATCGAACTCCGCGCGGCTGTAAGCCGTAAGTTCAGCGTCACCGGTGCTTATACTTGGCAGAATCCGGAACAGCTGAATATCCCCTTCCTGTTGGGTATTCCGCCCTCCGCCCTCGGTCTAACTCCGCAGCAAGCCTATGCGGGACGTTTCATCGGCGACGCGAGCATGTTCGGCATCAAGGCTCCGGTGAAGGTTGCCGGCCAGCCACCGGTCGTAATGAGCGTCTTCGCAACTTACTCCCCCAAGGCGAACTTCGGCGTCACGCTCGGCACAACCTATGTCGACAAGGTGAAGGCCGGACATATCACGCCTCTGTTGCTCCCGTCCTATGCCGTACTCCGGGGCTCGGTCTACTACACCCGCGGCAAGTACTCCGCCACTGTTGCGGCCAACAACTTGACGAACTCGAACTACTACACCTCGCAGTACCTGTTCTGGGATGTGTTCGTCAAGCCCAGCGAAATGAGAACGGTCAGCGCCACGGTATCCTATCGCTTCTGAGACCGAACACCATGACAATAAACGACCCTGTAGTCATCGCTGAATTGACAGCTCTGCACGAGGTCTACGAGAGGGCACTCATTGACAATGATGTGCCCACCCTCGAATCGCTCTTCTGGGATTCCCCCCACGCCATCCGCTACGGCGTGACGGAGAACCTCCACGGAGCCGCAGAGATCCAGGCATTCCGCCTGGCCCGTCCAAAGATGAATTTGGACCGCGTGGTCAGCCGTCTGGAAATCATGTCCTTCGGGACATCGTCTGGAATCATCAACCTCGAATTTGTCCGGCCCATGGACGGTGTGGAGCGCCATGGCCGCCAAACCCAATTTTGGACCAAGCTGCCCGACCCGGATCGGGGGGGATTGGCTTGGCGGATCGTTTCCGCCCATGTCTCACTGCTTCCAGCGCCCATCTCCTATATGGACGCGGCGGCCAAACGCATCGGCCTCCCGATTCCTCCCTCCAGTCGCCGGGAAGTCGAGGACGACCTCAGCCGCATCACCACCATCGCGGGCTTCCTCATGGAATTCCCGCTGGACCAATCCATCGAAGCCGCACCGGTGTTCCAGTCATGATCGAAAACTTGCAAAGTGCCGGGGCGGCGGAAATCGCGCACGCCGTCAAGACCAGGACAGTCACTGCGGTGGAGATCATCCTCGCAACGCTGGACCGGATTTCGAGGAACGACGGCTCCCTCAACGCCTTCACCCAAGTCTTGTCGGAACGGGCGCTTGCCGAGGCCCGCGCCGTGGACCGCAAGATCGACGCCGGTGAGGATCCCGGACCACTGGCCGGTGTTCCCTTTGCGGCCAAGAACCTGTTCGACATCCAGGGTCTTTCCACCCTTGCCGGTTCCCTGATCCGGGCCACAGCACCACCCGCATCCGGGGACGCCGCCGCCGTGGCGGCGCTCTGCAACGCCGGTGCCATCTGCGTGGGGGCTCTGAACATGGATGAGTTCGCCTACGGTTTCACCACCGAGAACAGCCACTACGGTCCGACCCACAACCCGCACGATGTCACGCGTGTTGCTGGTGGCTCCTCAGGCGGTTCGGCGGCGGCTGTTGCCGGCGGCCTCGTTCCGCTCACCTTGGGCTCGGATACCAACGGTTCCATCCGCGTTCCGGCCTCTTTTTGCGGAATTTTCGGCATCAAACCAACTTACGGACGCCTCTCCCGCCGCGGCGGCTTCCTGTTCGTCGCGAGCCTCGACCACGTTGGACCCTTCGCCCGTTCCGTGGAGGATCTGGCCCTCGCCTACGACGCGCTGCAAGGCCCCGACCCAGGGGATCCCGTCTGCGCCATCCGGCCCGCCGAACCGGCCATGCCGTCCCTCAAGCAGGGAATCGCCGACTTGCGAATCGCCACTGCGGGCGGATACTTCGCCAAACAGGCCCACCCGGAAGTCTTCGACGCTCTGGCCGGAATTGCCCAAGCACTCGGCACTACCGCCAGCGTCGAACTCCCCGAGGCAGCACGAGCCCGGGCCGCTGCCTACATCATCACCGCGTCCGAAGGCGGCAACCACCACCTCGCCGACCTGCGGACACAGCTCGAAAAGTACGACCCGAACACCCGCAACCGCTTCCTCGCCGGTGCCCTTGTGCCCGCCGCCTGGGTGAACTTCGCGCAGCGCTTCCG
>CAITMP010000448.1 GCA_903893525.1 uncultured Acidobacteriia bacterium
CAGTCCTCCAGGGAGATCTCTAGTGAATTCGATTACGACGAAGTCCGCGCTGATCCTCGGCGCCGCGTTGTCTGCCGGTGGCGCGCTCGCAGCGACCCCCGCTCCAACGACCAATCCGTATGTCGCCGGAGACATGCACAACCACAACATTTGCCAAGACGGCTCCGTCTCGGCCGTCCGTTCGATCGACCGCGCGGTCGGTTCGGGCAGCACCAACGGCGCCACCAACTTCAACTTGGACTGGTTCACCCTCGGCAACCACGGCGGCAACGGTAACCGCGACTGCCGTTTTGACGACACCAACGTCGGCGCCGGCGCGTACAACGCCGTGCCATCGCCGGTCCAGTACTGGAGCCAGACGCTCGGTCAGGCCGTGAACTTGGAGGGCGTCTACGGCGGTCCGGGCAGCTTCGTCATCTCGGCGCTCAAGGGCACTCCGAGTGGCACGGGCACGGGCCAGAACATGTGGCACTGGCAGGCGGCTCAGGACGTTGAGTGGCCGGCCGTGGTGGATCGTAGCGCGAAGTACCAGAAGGTTCTCATCGAGGGTCTCGAGTGGGTCACCCCAGGTCACGAGCACACTGACGTGGCGATCATGAAGGGCCAGACCCCGCTCAAGGCGAAGAAGGGCAACGCCAACGCGATTGCTGAATTCGAATACCGCTTCGACCGCGCCGACGGCGACGTGATCGGCCCAGTTGACGCCAATGGCGCGTCCATCTGGACGGGCAAGGATGCCGTCAACAACGCCGGCACCGCAGGTCACGGCAAGACCATCGCCGCCGTTTCCTGGCTGCAGGCGAACTATCCCGTGCACTCGTACGCGATCCCGACCCACTCGGAACGTCAGGGCGCCTTCAACCCAACGGGCACCAAGGGCTTCGACATCAACCACTTCCGCGATATGAACAACGCGGCACCGACGGTGGCCTTCGGCATCGAATCCCCGGGCCACACAGCGCAGGGCGGCCTCACCGGTGGTTCGGGCTCCTACGGCTCGGCCGCGGTCGGCGGCGGCACCTACGGTATGACCGGTATCTACCACGCCAAGGTCGGCGGTCTGTGGGACGGCATGCTGTCTGAAGGCCGCAACACCTTCATGTTCATCTCCTCGGACTGGCACAGCCGCGGTTCGTTCGGCGCCGGTGACGGCTCGACGGATTCGGACTTCATCCCGGGCGAATACTCGAAGCTTTACGTCGCGAACAAGGTCGGCTTCAGCTCGAAGGCGATTGTGCGCTCGATGCGTAAGGGTAATTCGTACTCGGTCATGGGCGATCTGGTCGGCAACGACCTGACCTTCCGCGCCAAGACCGCCTCGACCGACTGGGTCGGCATGGGCGAAACGCTGGTGGCCAAGCCAGGCGAAAAGGTCACCGTGGAAATGACGGTCACCGTGCCGAAGCACAACAACAGCCCCTACAGCTTCGCGAACCCGCTGTTGGCGCAGCTGAGCATGTCGCAGCCTTTGAATACGCCGGACTTGGATCACGTTGATCTGATCTCCAGCCCGATCACGGGTGTCGTCGCGCCTAGCGATCCGCACTACGGCACCGACGCCAATGGCGTGGCACCGGTCGGCGGTGTGGCGGGTGCGGCTCTGGTCTACAACCCGAATGCGGTAGTGGCTCAGGTCCCGGTCACCTCGATGACGAAGAAGGCGTTGGCCAACGGCGCCTATCAGATCACCTTCAAGCGCACCTACACGATGGGCAGCCAGCCCTTCTACGTGCGCGCTCGCGGCACCAACATCCCGAACGGCACGCCAAACGTGTCGGATGCGGCCGGCAACCCGCTGCTCGACCTCAACAATGCGTTGGTGTCGTGCACGGATGCGGCATGCCCGGCGCACCTCGCGGTGTCTGGCGGCGTGAAGAAGGTGACCTACGACGTGCA
>CAITMP010000449.1 GCA_903893525.1 uncultured Acidobacteriia bacterium
CAACAACATCCTCGGAGGTGTAGGACTTCGGGGAGGCGAAATAGGTGGCGATGACTTCATCGACCAGATTGCCGGAATCGTCCACCAATTCGCCCAAGGTGGCACGACGGGGCTTTGGCACCGACGAAAAGCGGATCAAGGTTGTGGCGATGCGTAGGGCATCGGTGCCCGAAAGCCGGACGACGCCGATTGCTCCGCGTCCGGGGGGTGTGGAGAGCGCGGCGATAGTGTCGCGGAGGCGCATGAAAGACGGAACGGGCGCCGACTCGTTAGCGGCGCTCGCGGCGGGGACCACGGTCACGGTCGCGGGGACCGCCACGGCCTCGGGGTCCACGGTCACCAAAAGCCGGCGGGCGCTCCTGGCGGGCACCGCCACTGGCGAAGCCTCCACCGGAATAGGCGGGCACGGGCAGGGCTGGCAGATCCGGAATGGCCGGCATGTCGACGGGATAGATGACCACACCGCGCTGTGGGCCACCACCGAAGCTTTCGCTACGGACCAACGGCTCGTTGCGCAGTGCGATATGGATCACCCGGCGTTCCCGGCTGTTCATCGGGTTGAACCGGAAATAGTTGCCGCCGGATTTCACCTTGTCGGCTGCGGCAAGGGCGCTGGCGCGAAGCTCTTCGATGCGGAGCGCGCGGTAATCGTTGGCGTCGAAGGCGATGCGGGAATGGTCGTCGGAGTGCATCCCGAGCATTTCCTGTGTCACCAGTTCCAAGGCCAGAAGAAGTTCGGCGCGGTTGGCAAGCAGATAGTCCACATCGCCGCCCTCGAACTTGACCGCGAGATCGGGGTTCTCAAAGTCGGGGTTGGAGTGGTCGCCCAGCTCCACCTTGAAGGTGAGGTCGAAGCCCGCGTCGGAAATGATTTGCCGGAGGAAGCTCTCGATGCGTGGTCCGGTTTCCTGGATCGAATACTTTCTGGTCAAGAGCGCTTCCTGCCGTCCTTTGCTGTAATTGTCTTTGTTGCGGGCGCAGTAGCCAGCTGCAACGGACCGGAGGTCTTGTTGAAGAACCACTGCTGCGCGATGCCGACCAGGTTACTGGTTAACCAATATAACACCAGTCCGCTGGAAGCAGGCCAGAACATGAACCCGTACATGAGGGGCATGAACTGCATCATTTTCTGCTGCGCGGGGTCCCCACCGGTCATCGGCGTCATCTTTTGCATCAAGAAGCTGGACAAAACCATGACCACGGGCAGGATGCGGAACTCGGTGCCCAGAATGCGAAGATGTTCGGGCTGGGAAAGATCGGTCACCCAGAGCCAGTTGGCGTTGCGCATTTCCACGGCCACTTGGAGGGTCTTGTAGAAGGCCCACAGGAACGGCATCTGGATCAGCATCGGAATACAACCGCCCATGGGGTTGACGCCGTGCTTCTTGTACAAATCCATCATTTCCTGCTGCTTGTTGGCGGCCCTCGGGTCGCTCATCGCGATGCCCTTGTACTTGTCGTTGATCTTGTTCAGTTCCGGCTGCAGCGACTGCATCTTGCGCATCGACTTCAAGCTGGCCAGGCGCAACGGGAACGTGGCCAAACTGATGGCCAGAGTCACGAGCATGATGGCCCAGCCGTAGTTGTGGGCGAAGCGCGCGTTGATGAACTGCAGGAGAAGGAAAATGGGTTTGGCGATGATGCCGAAGGTGCCCCAGTCGATCACATCCTCCAAGCGGGGGTTGACCTTGCGGAGCTCGTCCATTTCCTTGGGGCCCACGTAGACGCCGAACTGGTTGCGTCCGCCGGAACCGACGGCGATACCGGGGTAGCCCTCGGGCGTGTTGTTGGCCACTGTCCCGACGTTGTCATAGAAGGTTGTGGTCTGGATCGGTGTGCCTTGGGGGGCAAGGAAAACGGCGGTGAAATATTGATCCTCGATGCCGGAGAAGCCCAGCATGCCGTCGTTGCGGCTCGGTCCGCCTTGGGCGTCCTTGGCCGGCTGGGTGACCAGTTTGCCCTTGTCGAGATCGAAACGGATGTTGTCCTGGTGAGCGGAGGCATTGGTGACCCCCATGTCGCCGAAACCGGCGCGCCACTGCATCAAGTGCGGCAGCGGGGCGGAGCCGAGTTTGACCTCGTCCGCGAATTGGACCAAGTAACCGTCACGGGTAAAGGAAAAAGTCTTGTGGGCTACGGTGTTGCCGTCTGAGAAGCTGTATTCGATGGAAAGTCCGTCGGCACCGGGCTTGGCGACCCACAGGGCCTGGTTCAAATTGGTGGAGGGCTGCTGGGCTCGGAAAACGTAGCTGAACGGGTAGCCGGTTTTGGAGGCACCCACTTGGTTGATCAGTTCGAGCGGCTTGCCTGCTGCGTCCTTGTATTTGCGCAGCGTCCAACTCCGCGCAACGGCTCCGCGGTTCGAGAAAACGATGCGGAAAGCGTTGGTGTCGAGAGTCCACTCGCCTTCCTGTGCGGCGGCGACG
>CAITMP010000450.1 GCA_903893525.1 uncultured Acidobacteriia bacterium
AGCATGGTTACCGGCGCGGTCAGCGTGTTGTTCGTGTTGGCTGCGTTGCGGGTAACGGTGTCGGCGGGGCGGGGAATTGCTGTGCCGGCAACAACCTTCCATTGGGTGCCGTTCGACATCACGAACAGCAGCCCGGCATTGGCGACGGCCATGGCCTGCGGGTACAGTAGCGCGGCAGTCTGTCCCGCAGCTTGGCGCGGGATGGGCGGAAAGCTGATGTGGCCGATGTCACGGTTGATGTTCAGGTCCACCATATCGATCAGTTCGCCACCGGTGTTGGCGACGTACAGGGTGTTGCCGTCGGTGCTCAGCGCCATTTGGTGCGGCAACTGGCCCACGGGAATCGGTGCGAGGAAAAACTGGTTGACGGTGTCGAAGACTTCGATTCGGTTGTAACCAGCGTTTGTGATGTAGACCCGGTTCCTGGGCTGGTCGAGGACGATGTCCTGCAAGCCCTGGTCGCCCCCGATCAGGCCCGTGGTCGGGTTGATCAGGTTGGCGTTGGGTGAATTATTGGCCGTCACCGGGACGGGGAAAATCAGGCCACGCATGTCCGACTGCCGGTAGTTCATGTACACACGGATCACCGGAGGGATGTTGATGGCGTCGGGAGAGGCGAGCGACACATCCAGCGGTTGCCCTTGAAGCGTGGCTCCGCCAGTGGTCAGATTGGTTCCTGGCTGGCGGACTACGTTCAAGCGTCCGGGTTCCATCGTGAAGGTGACGCTGGAGGGTGCCAAGCCCGAAGAGACGGATGTCACCAATGCCGAGTTGATTGTCGTAACGGCGAATGTCAGTTTTCCCGCGCCAAGATTGTTCATCGTTACGGTGCCCTGCGCCAAACCGGGGTTGCAGGGGTTCTGCGACAGGAATACCTGGGTGACGGAGGGCATCAGGATAGGGTACTTGTACAGCGTTGAGAGTGGCAGGTAGACGAGGCCGGAGAGCGACAGGCTCCACGCATTGGACCCGTCGGCGCTCATCACCATCCTCGACACGATGCTTTCCGGCATCTTGATGCCGAGCTGGATGCCAAGGTTCAGGGAATCGCTGACCAACAGCGTCGAGGAGTTCGACGGGGGCTGGGGGTTTGTGAAGGGGGCGACGTTAAAAGCGCCGTAAATCGTTTTGCCGTCCCGCGAAAAGACGCTTCCGCCGAGGTTTTGACGGGTGCTGAATGTGGTTGTCGAGGTCGCACCAACCGGGAATGGCGCATTGGCGACATTCATTTGGCCCAGGATCGATAGTGTCGAAACGTCGTAGAGCGTGTATCCGGCCATAAACCGGGAGCCATCGGGGGACATGGCGAGAACGGTGGACTGGCCCGTCACATTGCGGGTACGCAGAATGGTGTGCGAGGAAACCTCGTACACGAACATATAGGTCGTGTTGGGGGCTGCCGTAGGGGTATTGATACCGATGATGTAGGCCCCGTCGGGAGTGCGGACGAGCCGACCGGTGAACGCGACGTCGGGCCTTGCCAGAGTTTGGCCAGGGAGGGGGGACGGAGTAGTGGGGGAGGGGGGCGTCGAGACTGCCACCAGTTGAACCGGACTGCCGTCGGGCTGTGTCCGGTCGAAAACCATGAGCGTGTTGGCTCCGGCTGTATTTCCAAGCGTGCTGACGACCGCCAGTCCGTCGGCACCGACTTCCACGCCCTGCGGGGCGGCGGGCAGTGTGATGGTTTGGGTGATCTTGCCTTGGTTCAAGTCGATGACGCTGAGGCTGAGGCTTCCGCCGTTGGTCACGTACAGGTATGCGTTGTCCATCGACATTGCCGCCGACAGAGGCGATGTCCCGACTGCAATGCTGCCGACGACCGTGTTGCTGGAGGTACTCAGGATATCGACACGGCTGGCGGCTGTGTTGACCAGGTAGATCTTTCCGCGGGATTCGTCCAGCACCATGTCCGCCGGCGTTGCGCCGAGCGAGATCACGGTGCCAAAAGTAGCGCCAGTGGTCTGGGCCCGCAACGAAGAATTCAGCGATGGGGAGACGGCACAGAACGCTGCCACTGCGAGAACTGAGAGTGAACGTGTGGATGTCATGCTGCGGCTCAAAGCGATTGACAATTATAACCCGTACCTGGTTTCAAAAGTTTCGCACCCGTTCCAAGTTGCATCCGTAGTGAATGGCTGCGTCCCAAAACACAACGGGTCAAAAATGTTTTGGAAAACCAGTCTGCGGGCGCGACTTCGGCCACCGGCACGTGTTATAAAAAGGAGCTTGCCCTTCCACGTGCGCAACGTAACCCGCGACAGCGTCCTCGGCGATGCCATTGAATTGGCGGATACCTCGGCGGCGCGGCGCGTGGGGCTGCTGAAACACACCCACCTTGAGCCAGGCCATGGACTCTGGATTGTCCCTTGCGAGGCCGTTCATACATTCTTTATGCGTTTTCCGATAGACCTTGTATACGTGGATCGCAAACGCCACGTCCGTAAGGTTTTGAATTCATTGGTGCCTTGGCGCCTATCGGCATGCCTCTCCGCCCACTCGGTGATTGAATTGCCAGCGGGCGTGGTACAACAGTCCGGTACGCGCAAGGGCGATCAATTGGAGCTTCGAAAGGTGAAACCCGCAGCATGACGAGCATGAGGATGACAGTAGGGTCTCAGTGTACTGCTGTCGCGGCGTCATTGCTTGCAGCTTCCCTAGTTGCGTCCGGATGTGGTTCGCATACCAGGCTCCTGGCCCGCTCCGTCAGGCCGTCCACGCAGCAAGTTGTGGAGCGCGAGGCGGTCAATGCCGTGGATTCCGGAGACGGCGATTACGAGCTTCGCGGACTCAGGGCCAAGTTGGACGCCAACCCCGGCGACCTGAAGGCGCGTTTCGCACTGGCCCAGCGGTACCAAACCCTCGGATTCCATGAAGTTGCCGTCGAACATGGCCGTTTGGCAGTGGAGCGCATGCCGGAATCGGAGGCTGCGCAAGTAGAACTGGCGAAGTTGCTGTGGCGGGCGGGCCGCTCCGTGGAAGCTGCAAAATTTCTGGGCGAGTTTTCCAGGAACCATGAGTTGGCGGCAGGTGGGTGGGCATGGCTCGGCTTGGTGCGGGATGATTCCGGCGACTGGAAGGCCGGGGAATCCGCCTACCGGAAGGCTCTGGCTCTTCAGCCGGACCGGGACGACCTGCACAACAACCTGGGCTACTGCCTCCTCCGCCAGGGCAAGCGGAAAGATGCCGAGGCCGAATTTCGGATTGCGGTGCGGTTGGATCCGCACTCGGTCGTGGCGCGCAACAACCTGGGGTCTGTCCTGACATCGAATCCGGCGGAAGCTGTCGCGAATTTGCAATCCGTAAGCGACCCCGCCACGGCCCACAACAACTTGGCTGCGGCGTTCATCGAGGCAGGAAAATACGCGGATGCGCGCCAGGAACTGTCCGAGGCCCTGCGCTACAATCCACAACACCCAGCGGCATTGAACAATTTGACTTTGGTTTCCAAACTGGACGGCAAGCCTGCTGAATTCGCTCCCCAAGCAGGCAAACAAACGGCCACTGCGGCGGTTGCGGCGGGTGGAAACGCTTCGTGGGTGGGCCGGACTTGGCGCAGAATGTGGGGCCTGCGTCAACCGGTCTCAAATTCCGGCAATTTTACAAAGAATAACGATGGGGGCGGTGCCATAGCGTCCCGCAAACAAGGAGAATGATCCATATGAAACAAACGTTCTTGCGCCTCGCGGCGGCCACAAAGCAATTTGCCCGTGACGAACAGGGCCAGGATCTCGTCGAATACGCCTTGATCGTGGCGGCCGTCGGTCTGGCGCTCATCACGACAGTCAACACGCTGTCGCAAGGCATCGCAAGCCTGTATTCGAGCATCACGGCGGACCTTTCCAGCATCGGCGCGACACAGCAATAAGCCATCCAGGGCCCCGAGAGCATTTGCACACCGTCGAATCCATTGCCCAGCCCGGACTCCGTTCAGGGCTCGCCGGGTATAACTCTACCCAGGCGTCGGGATCGCTCCGTTGGGAGCGGTTCCTGCCGGACCTCGCGCTCTCGGGTGCGCTGGTGGCACTGCTGTACTTGGTGGCATTCTTCGGGGCTCCGACTGCGCTTTTCCGCGACTCCGACGCAGGTTGGCACATCCGGGCGGGTGAGCTGATGATCTCGGCATCCTCCTTGCCGGAGGGTGATCCGTTTTCTTTTTCCAAGCCAGCCGGTTCATGGGTGGCTTGGGAATGGGGGGCTGATGTCGCAGTTGCTGCGGTGCACCGGGCTGCCGGGCTTGGCGGCGTGGCAGCGCTGTATTGCTTGGCGATCGCGATCTCGGTCTGGTTGTGGTTCCGGCTGAACTGGACGGCTGGTGGGAACTTTCTCCTGGCTTGTTTTTTCGCCTCCCCAATGCTTTCCACGACAAATCTGCATTGGCTGGCACGCCCGCATGTCTTCGGCTGGCTCTTCCTGCTTGGGTTTGTTTGGTTTTTTGAGCAAATTCCCCAGCAAATTCGCTGGACGCACTTGGCAGGCATCGCTTGCCTTTCAGCCGTCTGGGCGAATCTGCATGGCAGCTTTTTCCTCGGGCCTTTGGTTGGCCTTCTCTATTCCGCTGGCGCGTGGCTGGGAACACATGTTCTCGGGAACCATGAAGATTCATGGCGCAACGCACTGATGACCTCGGTGACGGCGGCTCTGGGTACTTTGGTCAATCCACATGGATGGGAACTGCACCGGCACGTGTTCTCCTACATGGCTGATTCGGCCCTTTTGGACCGCATCGGGGAGTTCCAGAGCTTCAACTTCCATGCGGAGGGCTCGATGCAGATTGTCCTCTCATTGCTGGTAGGAATCGCGGGGGGCATGGCCGCACTAGCCATTGGACGCGTGGACCGCTTCCTGATTGCCGTTCTACTTACCGCTGGAGCGTTGCGGTCGGCTCGGATGCTGCCCGTCGCGGCTTTAGTCCTGCTTCCGTTGGCGAATGGATCCATCACCGCAGTGTTGGCCCGGACTGGGAATTTGGCTTTGAATTGCCGCCGATGGGTGGATGGTTTCCTTGCATATGGCGACGCATTGCGGGTTCAGGACCGCCGGTTGTCCGGCCTGGCACTGGTCCCTATCGTCTGCGCAGCCGTGTTTGCCTTGCTTCCGGCACTGCGTCCCGGTTTCCCCGCCGACCAGTTTCCGGTCGCGGCATCGGCATCGGTGGGCAAACTTCCCGCAAGTGCAAGATTGTTTTCATCCGACAAGTTCGGCGGCTACCTGATTTACCGCTTCGATGGCCACCGCAAGGTGTTCTTTGACGGTCGAAGCGATTTTTACGGAGCCGATTTTCTCCAGTCTTATTCGCGCATGGTCCAAGTCCGTCCGGGTTGGACCGAACTTTTCGACAGATGGAATTTCACGCACGCCTTGCTGCCGGTGGATTATTCCCTAGTCCCGGCTCTGAAGGCGCGCGGTTGGACCGAAACATACCGTGACCGTGTGGCAGTCCTGTTGGCCGCCCCGGTCGAAAATTCAGATCAAAAGGAAGGACGCCGAGCCTGATGGATCGTCAACGCATCATCATCCTGTTCGCAGTGGCGTTGGTCTCCGCAATGTTGTTGGCGGGGTTCGTCTACAAGAGTGCAGTCACTCCGAAACAGGAACCGCGCACGGCGGTGTTTGCCCTCAGCCATGACATGGCGGTGGGTCAGCCTGTTCGGAAGACGGATTTGAAGAAAATCCAAGTTCTCGCGCGGGACATCCCAAACGGCGCGGTTCTGGCCGAGAAGGACGCCATCGACCACGCGGCGCTCTATCCGCTTCCCGCCAACTCGGTTCTGGTGAAGACGGCGCTCGCATCGCTCGCCGGTGCAGAGGGTCTGCCAGCCACCATTGACCAAGGCTTCCGGGCCGTTTCCGTAACGATTTCCGACGTGAGCGGCGTTGCCGGCCTGATCCAACCCGGGGGTCGCGTAGACGTGTTGTTCACCCGACCGGGCACCATGACCGAGGCGATCACTTCCACGATTCTTCAGAACGTGAAGGTATTGGCGATCGGCCGCAATGTGACTCCTGGCCAGGCGGTCGATCCGAAGGCCCAGAAGGTTCCGGTTGCGACCCTGCTGGTGACGCCGGAGGACGCGCAGAAGCTGGAATTGGCGAAGAATCAAGGCAAGATCAGCCTCACCATGCGGAACCCCATGGATTCCACCGCTACTTTGGACGGCAAGCCGATCAGTACCGACACGCTGGACCCGGCGATGCGGGCCAAGCTCGCGGTGACCGAAAAACTTCGCAGTTCGCCAAATCTGGGCGATCCGAAGGCGTGGGATGCACTGGCAGGCCTGAAGCCTAAAGATCCGCCAGCACCTCCTGCCGCGCCCGTTGTGAAGGAAAAGCCCGCGCCGCCCCCCCCGCCGCGCGCCATCGTTGACGTTTTCCGCGGGGAGAAGCACGTTCAGGAAGTATTCCATGACTAAATTCGGGTTTTCCGCAATCCTGACGGCAGCCGTGGCCGTGGTCCTATGCGCCCAGACTCCCCCGGTCCGCCGTTCCTTGGCGATGACGGCGGGTCGGGGTGAATTATTGCAGTTTTCAACCGACGTCAAACAGGTGGCGGCATCGGAACCGAAGATCGCCGATGTGGTTGTGATTTCACCGCGCGAAGTGATGGTGAATGCCAAGGAGCCAGGCAAGACGACCGTGGTCGTCTGGGAAGGCACCACGCCAATCCGCTACGACGTGGATGTAACGGCTGACAACACCGATTTTGAGAACTTCAAGTCGGCATTCAAGGCGCAACTGCCGGGAAGCAACATCGAGATCACCGGCAAGGGCGAGACCATGGTTCTGAAGGGCACGGCGGCTGACCAGGCGCAGCTCAAGCTTGCGGGCGCACTAGCCGCGACACGGGCCAAGGTCGTATTGAACCAGGTGACCGCGCCGCCGCCGCCGGAGCCCAGGCAGATCGTGCTGCAGGTGAAGTTCGCCAGCATTGACCGGTCCGCTCTGACCGAACTTGGGTTCAACCTCTTCAGCCGGAACGGTGTGGCGATTGGCGAGTTGTCCACCGGGCAGTTCCAATCCCCCCGCTTCAGCCAACTCCAGCCGACGGGGCAGCAGACGGTCAATTTTGCCGATCTGTTGAACTTGTTTGTCTACCGGCCAGACCTCAATATCGGTGCCACCATCAAGGCAATGCAGCAGCGGAACCTGTTGCAGATTCTGGCCGAACCGAACTTGACGACCGTGGAGGGCAAAACCGCAAGCTTCCTGGCAGGTGGCTCGTTCCCGTTCCCGGTGTTGACGACGACTTCGACCGGTGGCTCCGTGGCACCCGTCATCACGGTGCAATTCAAGCCGTTCGGTGTCAAATTGGATTTCACGCCGACCATTACGCCTACCGGGTTGATCAACCTGCAAGTGTCGCCGGAAGTCAGTTCCCTCGATTTCGCGAACGCGGTGACGCTGCAAGGCTTCCTGATCCCGGCGATTTCCCAGCGTAGGGCCGACACCGAGGTGATTCTCAAAGATGGCGAAAGCTTCGCGATCGCAGGTCTGATCGACAACCGGGTGACCGAGGAGATCATGAAGTTCCCGATTCTCGGCGACCTCCCGATCTTGGGCCAGTTGTTCCGCAGCCGATCCACCAAGAAATCGAATTCGGAATTGCTGGTGCTGATTACGCCGCATTTCGTGAAGGCGCTCGATCCCAACGAGAAAGTGTCGATGCCGGATTTCCCGATGACATTCCTGCCCAACAACGCCGAAGTGAAGGCGAAGAAGGACAAGAAAAAAGGGGCGCAGTTTGTGGGTCCTCGTGGTGAACAGCAGCCGAAGCAATAACCGAAGGCGGTTGGAGCGGGGTACCGTCTCCCTCCAGTTCCTCGTGATCATGGTGCCGGTGGTGCTGGGATTCATGGGGTTCGCGGTGGACCTTGGGCGCATTTA
>CAITMP010000451.1 GCA_903893525.1 uncultured Acidobacteriia bacterium
CGCCATGGCCAAATCCGTTGTTAGGCTCTGGTCTTCCAAATGCCCCATGCCCGGCGGCGTCACGCAGGATGTTGTCAGTTCGTCGTACAGCCAAGCCGCCAATTGGCTGCCCAGATTCGCGCCCACGGCCCGGTGCAGCGGCGAGAGCACCTGCAGCATTACGAACACCGTTCCTGCGAACACCAGGGGTTGGGTCAGATGGGCCTTGTCTTCCACCGCCCCGACCAGTCCGCCGACGGCCACCGCGAACAGGGCAGGCAGAAGGCCCCGGAGAACCAGAATTGTCCACCACAGTGTCGCCAGCCACGGCGCGGCCTTCGGGAGGACACCGAAGAATTTCCACTCGGGCCGGGCTCGCAGAGTTGCCAAGAGTTTGCGTGTGCCGGTCATGTCTTCCCGATTAGGTTAGCGTGTTCGGGATGAAACGTCTAGACCGCCGAGCCCAGCACCCGTACTAATTCCTCACGGTTCAACTGGATCGGATTCGCCTTCATACTGCTGGCATTGTTGGCCTTGTCGACCAGAGCCTCCACATCCGATTGGCGGATTCCATACGTCCGCAATTGCGGTATTCCAAGGCCCTGAACCAGTCGCCAAGCCCATTCGGCGCCGGCTTCCGCCTCCGCGTCGGGGTCGCCGGTCACGATCCCTGCAATCTCGGTGTACTTTTGGAGCGCAATGCTTTCGGGCTCCCGTTCGCGCAACGCGCGAATGTTCGCCGCCATTCCGAAGGGCAGCAGAGCCGCGCAAACGGCACCGTGCGGAGCGGGGAACATGCCTCCGATGGGTGCTGCGAATCCGTGGACCACGCCCAAGCCCGCATTGGCCAGTGCGATTCCGCCTTGAAGGCTCGCGTACGACATCAACGCCCTGGCCTCCAAATCGCGACCGTTGGCGCACACCCTGGGGAGCGCCCGCGCGGCCATCACAATTGCTTCGCGGCAGAGCGAATCGGTCATGGGATTCGCGCGGCTGCAAACAAACGGCTCGATCAGCTGGGTGAGCGCATCCAGACCGGTTGCCGCGGTAACTTCGCGGGATAGACCGACGGTAAGGTCCGGATCGACCAGTGCCACCGCCGGCAGCATCCAGGGGCTGCGCAGGCTCGCCTTCACGCCATGTTCCGGGGAACCGAGGACCGCGTTGCGTGTGACTTCGGAGCCGGTGCCCGCCGTGGTTGGAACCGCAATGAACGGCACCGGACGATTCAGCAACGGGCGGCCCTTCCCTACGACTTCGAGATAGTCCAGAACGTCGCCCGGATTGGCCCCAAGTGCCGCGATTGCCTTGCCCGCGTCGATGGCGCTGCCGCCACCGATAGCGATCACGACGTTCGGAGCGAACATGCGCAGGGACTCGGCACCCTCGCGGGCTATTTCGACGGTGGGCTCGCCTGGTACCCCGAACAGATGGCAGGTGAAGCCCGCACCCTCCAGATCGGCCACCATGCCTGCACGACGGATCTTGTCACGGCCGGTGACCACCATCGCGCGCTTGCCATAGGGCATGGCGATCCTAGCCAGTTCGGACGAAGTTCCGGGTCCGAAGACGATCCGGTTGGCGGTTGCGAATTCGAATCGCACGCGCGGCTACCAGCTTCCGTCGCCGGGGAAAACGCTCTTGTACCAGACGCGCGACCGGGGTTCCGCCATCATGTCGGCCACAGCCTCGTTCCACGCCGCGAAGTGGGCTGTTTGCTTATGGGCTGCCACTGCCTCCTCGGTGTGGTACACCTCCCAGAGACTGAAACGCGTGTGGTCTTCGGACTGTTGAACCACGTCAAACCGGGCAATTCCCGGTTCAAGTGCACTGTTGCGGGAGTTCTCGATGGTGGCCAACTTGAAAGCCTCAATGCATTCCGGCTTGACGTGGATGTTTACAAGGAGCACGAGCATAACCTCTATCTTAAGCGGGCCGGTAAAATCGGAGCATTGGCCCAGACCATGCCCGACACCAACCCGCACCGGATCCATGTGGTGATACCCGCCTACCGGCCGGCCCCCGAGTTTCCCGGGTTTGTTCGGCAATTGGCGGTGATGGGGCTGGACCGCATCATCATCGTCGACGACGGCAGTGGACCGCCGTACCGTCCTCTGTTCGACGAGGTCGCGCGACTTCCCCAGGTGCGGGTGGAGCGCCACGCCGTCAACCTCGGAAAGGGTGCCGCTCTAAAGACCGGTTTCAACGCAGCGCTCTGCGCAGACGCCGATGCGCTGGTCGTGACTGCCGATGCGGATGGACAGCACCATTCCGACGACGTTCTGGCTGTGGCCCGCGAACTGGAGGCCCGTCCCGGAACGTTGGTGCTTGGTGTGCGCCGGTTCGAGGGGGATGTGCCGTTCCGCAGCCGCGCGGGCAATGGGATCACGCGCGTGGTGATGCGGGCCGTGGCCGGGCAGAAGATTTCCGATACCCAGACCGGCCTCCGCGGCATCCCCGCCGCAATGCTTCCGGAGCTGCTGAGGACGAACTCGCGCGGCTACGAATTCGAGTTGGACATGCTACTGCTGTGCCGCACGCTGGGCGTGCGGATTGCCGAGGTGCCGATCCGCACCATCTACGAACAGGGCAACACATCCTCCCACTTTCATCCGTTGCTGGACTCCATGCGGATCTATTTTGTCCTTTTGAGGTTTGCGGCGATCTCGCTGTGTTCCGCCCTCGTCGACAACTTGATCTTCGCCGCCCTATTCCTGCCGACGAAACAGATTCTCGTGAGTCAAATCCTGGCACGGATTTTTGCGATGTTGTTCAACTTCGCACTGGTCCGAAGGATGGTGTTCCAATCCAAGGGCAGGGGCCGACGGGAGTTCCTAGGGTACCTCGTCTTGGTGCTGGTTTCGGGCTCGGCTTCCTATGGACTGATCCGGCTGCTCAGCGGCCAGTTTGGAGTCGGAGTGATCCGGGCCAAGCTGGCGGCCGAATTCTGCCTGTTCTTCGTCAACTTCCTGGTGCAGCGGGACGTCATTTTTTCTGGCCAGCAGCCTTCTGGGCAAGACTCCACGCCAGATTGTTCTTCGCCAACTGGAAATCGGGCTTGAGCCGGACCGCTTCGCCAGCGGCGGCGATGCCCCGGTCCCAATCGTGCATCTCGTTATAGGCCGCAGCGATGTTGTTGTAAGCCTCGGCGTAGCTAGGGCGCAATTTCAAAGCCAAACGGGCCTCGGCGATGCACTCCTTGTAGAGATGTTGCTGGTACAGCGCCATGGAACGGTCAAGATGGGCCTCGGGTGTGTCAGCTTGCGCTGGTTGGGGCACCATGGCCGACCCGGACGGCGTTCCTTTTGCCGCCAGCGGTTGTCGGCTGCGTGCGAGGTAGCCTGTGGCGGCAGGATCGCCCGGGAACCGCTTGAGGAAATCCTCTGCTTCCAGTCTGAGAGCCTCCGGCTCGGCCAAATCCTGGTTGATTTGCATGATCAGGTAGCGGGCGGCGGTGTGGTCGGGATTCAGGCTCTTGGCGATCACCGCCTGCAAAAGCGCCGTGTCGCGCCGCCCGACGTCATTCAGCCACCGGGCGTAGAAGTAGTGGGAAATCGCGTCGTTGGGTGCCAATTGCAGGGCCCGTTGGAAATGCCTCTCCGCCAGATCCGCCTTGCCTGTGGCCCCATACCCAATCCCCAGATTGATTTCCAGCACAAAATAATTTGGCGTCAGCACCAGCGCGCGCTCGAAATAGTCCAATGCGAGCGGGAAGTTTCCCTTGGCCATCTGGGTTAGGCCGTAGTTCATCAGGCCGCGACCGTTTTTCGGGCTCTTGACCGTGGCGTCCAGCCACAAGCGTTCGTCGTTGGCCCACACGGTGTTGCGGCCATAGGTGGCCCAAGCGCCGACAGCAAGAACCAGCACCAGCGCCCCCGTCCTTATCTGGAGCCCTATCCTGCGGCTTTCGCACCACAGCGCCACTGCGCTGACCACGGCGATGGACAGTCCGACGAATGGAAAATACATCCGGTGGTCGTTTTCAATTTCGGCAAGGGCATAGACGGAGGTTGGGATGGAAGCCACCAGAAACCAAAGAAGACCAAACGCTACTGGTTTTGTTGCGTCCCGGCGGGCGCAGCCGTAGATGGCCGCACAGACAAGTGCCACAAAGGCAAATCCGAGCAGGACGTCCGGATGCAGGACGTCGGTATATGGGTTGTGGTCGGTGTCCACGGTCAGGTCGGTCGGGAGGAAGAACCGGCGGAAGTACTCCATCAAAACTTGGGGCTGGGTGATGCGGTAGGCGTAGGCACCACCGCTCGACGGATTGTAGGAAGCAGGATTCATCCGTCCGACCACGAACATTGTCGCGGCAACCGTCACAGCGGAGGGTGCAGTGCGCAACAGGGCCGCAGAGAGCCTCTCGCCCTCGATGATGCAGAGCCAGGCGAATAGAAGTACCGGGAACACCAGGGCGGGCGGCTTGCTCAGGAGGCCCAGCACCAGTGGAACCAAGTACAGCCCGTAACGTCGCTGGTCTGGTGCCAGAACGTAGGCCGCCAGGGCAGCCACCACGCCCAAGGTTGAATAGATGTCGCCGCGCTGGATGACGTAGTTCACCGTCTCCGCCATGACCGGGTGCAATGCGTAAATGGAAGTCGCCGCCAGTGCGATCCACTCCCCACCGAGCCTTCGAAAAAGCAGGAACATCAATGCAAGTTGCACCACGTACCAAAAGAAGGTTGAGATGTGGAACCAGAGTGGCTTCAGCCCGTTGCCCAGCCAGTAGTCGATCGCGAGGGAAGTTGTGACGACCGGCCGGTAGGTGCGGTTTGCGGGCAGACTGCTGAAGGTTGTGCCGTCGGTGAAGAACTTGGGGATGTTCCCAATGTCCCGGATCCATGCGTTCTCGATGACCGTATGGCTGTCGTCGAAATGGAAGTCGTTATGAAAGTGGTTCGAGTAGGCGAGGCAAAGGAGCAACACGACGGCGGCTAGAGCCTTGGGCAACGGAGGGAGGGTCATTGCTGGAATCGGAACCTCGCGGCGTTGGCGCGGACGATATCCAGTTCCGCATCGGAAAATCCAAAAGCGTTGCGGGCCAGGCGGTACTCGCCCGCCAGATCGCACTCGAACATGCCTGGATCGTCCGTATTCAGGGTGATCGGGACACCCGCGTCGAACAGCCGGCGCACTGGGTGAGCGCCCAAGGAGCCGATGGCCCCTGTTTTCACATTGCTCGTAATGCAGACTTCGAGCGGAATCTGCTCGGCGGCGAGGCGGCGGACGAGGTCCGGGTCCAGGATCGATGCGATGCCGTGTCCGATGCGCTCCGCGCCGATCTCCAATGCGCCGAGTACGGAATCCGGACCCCCGGTTTCACCGGCGTGGGCGGTCAGCCGGAGTCCGGCGTCGCGGGCGAATTTGTACGCATCGCGGAATTCGAGCGCTGGTCCGCGAAGTTCGTCGCCGCCGACGCCAAAGGAAACCGCGCCGTCGCCGACGTATTTGGATGCCAGCTGGGCAACCTCCATCACGTGGTCCGGCCCGAACTGGCGGATGGCGTCCAAATTCCACCAGATTTCCACCGGAAACTCGCGGGAGGCCTCAGCCTGGGCGGCGCGAATGGCCCTCCATACGGCATTGAAATCGAATTGCCGCCACAGGATCACGCCCGCGGCCAGTGTGACCTCCGCATAGCCGACGCCCTGTTTGTGGAGCGCCTCCATCATGCGGCGCGTGATGAGCGCGTAGTCGGCTGGTCCACGCAGGCGCTGGGCCACGAATTTGAAACAATTCAGGAATCCGTCGAAACTTGTGAAGCCCCAGACTGCGTCCACAACCTCTTGCGGCAGCGAGGGATCGAGCAGGCGGACGGTGTCGCGGTCCACCGTGCCCTCAAGATGCAGGTGCAGTTCCGTCAGCAACATAAATATTCAACCATCATGATATCGTCGGTCATAGTGAACATTTTGCGTCCGGCATTCCACACCGTGGCGATCCTGGGCATCACGGCGTTTTCCGCCTTGGGCCAGGAAGTACCGCTGCTTGAAACCATGAACCAGGAACTCCAGCGGAATTTTCAAACGCTGAGGCAGAAGGGCGACCCGCCTCCCTACTTCATGGCGTACGAGATTTCCGATCTGGACAACCACGTGGTAGGGGCAACGCTGGGTTCGGTGGTCAGCAAGCAGGATTCGCACAACCGGTACCTGGACATTACCCTGCGCGTCGGCGACCCGAAGATGGACAACTACCGCCGGGCGCGCGGCGAACGGGTGCAGTTCACCACCGTTATCCCCGTCGCGATTGAGGACAATCCGGCCGCGATCAAGCCCCGCATGTGGCTGGAGACCGACCGCATCTACCGCGCGGCAGTCGACCGCCTGGTGCGGATCAAGACCAACCAGCAGGTAAAGGCCGCCGACCGCGACCAATCCGCCGACTTTTCGAGCGAGGAGGCCTATGCCTACACCGAAAAGCCCACCACGACGGTCTTCGATTCGGCGAAATGGACCCAGTTGGCCAAGGACTGGTCGCGGGAGCTGCGCAAGTATCCCGACCTGCTGTCCTCCAACGTCACTGTTTCGGTCCAGACCGACAACCGCTATTTCGCCAACACGGAAGGCACGAAAGTCCAGCACGGGCGGGGTTTTGCCCGGATCATGATCTCGGCCAGCGGCAAGGCGGCGGATGGCCTGGATGTGTCCGATTTCGAATCGTTCGAGGCCTTCGAAGCTTCCGGCCTGCCCGCGCAGGATGTGGTGATGGCGGCTGTGAAGAAGGTCGGCGAACATGTGGAGCAACTGATTTCGGCCAAGAACGGGGAGCCCTTCGTGGGTCCCGCGATTTTCTCGGGCCGGGCCTCGGGTGTGTTTTTCCACGAGATCTTCGGCCACCGGATCGAGGGGCATCGGCAGAAGGACGAGTCCCAGGGCCAGACGTTCACATCCAAAGTCGGGGAGAAGATCTTGCCGGAGTTCCTTTCGGTGACGTTCGACCCCACCCAGAAGAAGCTCGGCGGCATGGATTTGAACGGTTACTACAAATATGACGACGAGGGGGTGCTGGGCAAGCCCGTGAAGGCTGTGGAAAACGGCATCTTGAAGTCGTTCCTGATGTCGCGGTCGCCCATTGAGGGTTTCGACCACTCCAACGGGCATGGACGGCGTCAACCGGGCTTGGAAGTGGTTTCGCGCCAGTCGAATTTGATCGTGTCCAGCACGAAATCGATGTCGAACGCGCAGTTGCGGCAAATGCTGGTGGATGAAATCAAGAAGCAGAACAAGCCGTACGGGCTGTTTTTCGACAACATCACGGGCGGATTTACGAACACTGGCCGGGGCGAATCGCAAACGTTCCAGGTGCTGCCGTTGATTGTTTACCGCATCTATGCCGACGGCCGGCCGGATGAATTGATCCGTGGCGCGGACATTGTGGGTACACCGCTGGCGAGCTTCGCCAAGATCATCGCCACCTCCGACAAGCTGGAAGTGTTCAACGGGTATTGCGGTGCCGAATCGGGCATGGTGCCTGTGTCGGCGGTTTCGCCCGCCATCCTTATCTCGGAGATCGAGATCCAGAAGAAGGATTCCGGCCAACAACGTCTGCCGATCCTGCCATCCCCGCTCAAAGGAGCCTCCGAGTGATTCGCGTTCAGAGAAGAATTACGCTGTTTGCGTTTTTGGCTGCGCCGATGTTTGCGGCTGGCCCGGACGTGATTTTCGAGGGGATGAAGACCGAGCTGAAGCGCGCCTCCACCCTGAATCTGGGGCAGCTGGAAAAGCCGTACTTCATCAGCTATTCCATCGACGAAGGCACCAGTTGGTCCGCCTCGGCCACATTCGGTGGCTTGGTGGGCGAAGGCAGCAGCCCGTTCCGTGTGGGTGAAGTCCATTTGCGCGTTGGCGATTACAAGTTCGACAATTCGAACTTCGGCAGCGCAGGTGGTGCCCGTTTTGACCTGCGGGGTTTCCCGCTTGAGGACGACCCGCTCGCCGTGCGCCAATATTTGTGGTTGGCCACCGATTCCGCATACAAGGGTGCCTTGCAGACCATCGCGCGGAAGCGGGCGGCCCTGGGGAGCGTTACGGTCAACGAACAGTTGGCCGATTACGCGGTGGCGCCGAAGACCGTTGTGTCCGCGGACTTTGTGCCCGTCAAGTTCGACCAAAAGGCGTGGACCGCTCGGGTGAGGACCGCGTCGGCCGCTTTCAACGCCTACCCGTCTTTGCGGACCGGTGTGGTGGAATACACGGCACTCGATGGCTACCATCGCATGGTTTCCACCGAAGGTACCGAAATCCGCAAGCAGGAGGCGATGGGGTCGGTCCAGATTCGTGCCTCGGCCCAAGCCCCCGATGGCATGGTTTTACGCGATTGGGCCGTATTCTACGCCGGGAGTCTGGACAAGATGCCCGCCGAGGCACTCCTGACCAAGGCGGCGAAGGAAACGGCCGATTCGGTGATGAAACTTGCGGCGGCGCCGATGGGCGAGGCCTATTCGGGTCCGATCCTGTTTGAAGGCGTTGCCGGGCCGCAATTGCTGGCCGAGATTCTGGGCCGGAACCTCTCGATTGCCCGCAAGCCTGTGGTGCCGCGGGGGATGCCCTCGCAGGCAGCTGCCACCGAACTGGAAGGTCGGCGTGGTGTCCGCATCATGCCGGAGATGTTCGATGTGGTGGACGATCCTGCAAAACCAATGTTCGGCCACGAGGATGTGGACGACGAGGGCGTGCCGTCGGCGAAAGTTTCGCTTGTCGAGAAGGGCGTGTTGAAGGATTTCTTCAGGACTCGGTTGCCGGTACGCGGATACACGGAGTCCAATGGCCATGCTAGGATGCAGGGCGGCGGACCTGCTCCGACAAACCTGATCGTGACCACCAGGGAGGCGACACCCGTTGCCGACTTGAAGAAGAAGATGCTCGACCTGTGCCAGCAGCGCGGCTTGGCATACTCGATTATCGTGCGGAAGCTGGATTTTCCTTCGACCGCACCCGTTGAGGAGGCGCGCAAGATTATTGCCGCCGCGGGGCAGGGGCATCCGGTGAGCCAGCCGCTCCGGGTCTTCAAGCTGTACGCCGATGGCCACGAGGAGCAGATTCGGGGTGTCCGCCTGCATGGCGTGAACGCGCGTTCGCTCAAGGACATTCTCTTTGCCGGTGATGATTCGGTGACGTTCGACTATGTGGAGAACGGCGCGCCACTTGGCCTGATCGGTTACGGGAACAGCAATGCGTCCGTGAGTGTGGTGGCCCCGTCTTTGCTGATTGACGATCTGGAACTGGTCAAGATCGACGACGAATTGCCGAAGCTGCCGGTGGTGAACGCACCTGCCCTGGCTTCCGCCGCACGATGAGAATACTCGGCAGGTATGTTTTCCGGGAGATTTTGTCGAGCTCGCTGCTGGCCACGGGGCTGGCAACGTTCGTCATCTTTCTCCGGGGTGTTTCACCTTTGGTTGAGGTGCTGGTGCGGTCGGGCAACGTTCCCGCATTCTTGCAGCTCTGCCTATTCGCGCTGCCGCCCGTGCTGCTGCTGAGCATCCCGTTCGGGGGGCTGGTCGGCATCCTAGTGGGTTTGGGACGGCTTTCGGGCGATAACGAAATCATCGCGATGCGCTCGGCGGGTGTTCCGTCGCGCGTAGTCGTGCTTCCGGTGCTGGTTTTCGCGGCTCTGGCAACGGGCGTTTCCGGCGCGTGTTCCGTCTGGCTGAGCCCTCTAGCCATCCGAGCCGAGTACAAGCTGTTGAATAAAGCTGCGGCCGTAAACGTGACGGCAGAAGTGCAGCCGCAGGTGTTCCAGGAGCAGTTCACGAACGACAATACGGTCCTGTATGTCGATGACGTGCCGTCGGGAACCGGTCCCACGCTGTGGCGCGGCGTCTTTATCGCCGATTTGACTCCTCCCGCCGAACGCCGGAACGGGATGAAGAACCAGCCGGTGGGTCCCAAGATCACGTTGGCCCGCGAGGCGCTGGCGGTTCCGGATCCTGCGCACAACCGGATCCAGTTGACGATGACGGATCAGAGCATCCATGAGTCGCCGTACCATACGAGGGCTCCGCACGCCGCCACCGTACTGACCCAGAACGCCCAGCAGGAATTGCACGCCAAGAAGTTTCCGGAGATGCTGACCAGGGAGGTCGCCGAGGCCGTCCGCAAGGGTATCCCGGGGTCGCCGGACAAAATGGAGGCGCGGATCGAGCTGCAGCGCAGATTCGCGTTGCCGTTTGCCTGCCTGTTTCTGGCGTTCGTGGGCATTCCGCTCGGTGCGTCGTCGCGCAAGGGTGGTCGCTCGTCGGGCTATGTGTGGGCGATTCTGCTGTCCTTCTTTTGTTACTACCTGGCGTACATCAGCCTGACGAATGTGGCGCGGGCCGGTCGGCTTTCAGCGGAACTGGCTTCGTGGCTGCCGAATATCCTGTTCGGGATTGTCGGGACTGTGTTGATTGTCCGGATGGAGTCCCCGGGCGACCGCGACCTGATCGGCGATGCGCGCGCATTTCTCACAGACTGGCTTTCCCGTATCTCACGGCGTCTGGACCGTCGCGGGGAATCCTCCAGCGCGTCCGCGTCGTCCACGTCTTCCGCAAAAGAGTGCGAGCAGGCTTCCGGCATGCGGTTCGTGCTCTTCAAGCTGATCGACTCGTACGTGCTGTCGAATTTCCTGATGTATTTCGTGTTCTGGTTGTTGGCGTTCGTGGCGATGGGCCAGATCTTCACCTTCTTCGACTTGTTGGGCGACATGGTGAAGAACCACATTCCACTGGCTCGGGTGGCAGTCTTCCACCTGTTCCTGACGCCGCTGCTGGTCTACGAAATGCTGCCGATTTCGGTCCTGTTGGCGATTCTGGTCACCTTCGGCGTGATGACGAAGAACAACGAAGTCACGGCATTCAAGGCGTGCGGCATCAGTGTCCGCCGAATTGGACTGCCCGCGATTCTGGCCAGCGGTCTCTTAAGCGCAGCACTGTTTGCGGCCGACTACTCGTGGATTCCCAAGGCCAACCAGATCCAGGACGCGATCCACAACGAGATCAAGGGCCGGTACGTGCAGACCTATTTGCACCCGGAACGGAAATGGGTGATCCACAATTACCGGATCTTCTACTACCGTGGTTTCGACCCGTCCGAGAAGATGATGGTGGAGCCCTACGTGTTCGAGATCGACCCCAAGACTTTCCGGCTGGTTCGGGAGATCATCGCCAAGAGCGCCCGTTGGCAGCCGGCGATCAACCAGTGGGTCTGGGAGCAGGGAAGTGCCCGCGACATCTGCAATGGCGTGGACGAGTGCAATCTGCAGAACTTCACGGTCACCAGTTTCCCTGAAATCACGGAAGTGCCGGATGACTTCCTGATCCCGGTGAAGCTGAACCAGCAGATGAACTACCAGGAGCTGGCGGACTACGTGAAGTACCTCCAGGACCGCGGGTTTGACACCGTCAAGTTGCGCGTGCAGTACTACAAGAAATTCGCGGTGCCCGCGTTCGCCTTCATCATGGCATTGATTTCGGTGCCCTTCGGGTTTCTGGTGGGCAACCGGGGCGCGATGGCCGGCATCGGCGTCAGCATCGCCGTTGCTCTGGCATATTTGGCGCTGGGCCAGTTGTTCGAGCAGATGGGCAACGTGAACTACCTGCCGCCGATGATTGCGGCATGGGCTCCCGACGCCCTCTTCTCTCTGGGCGGATTTTACATGCTGCTCCGGATGCGGAGCTAGCGGCCCTATTTGAGGATGGGCCGGAGAACGCGCTCGAATTCCGCAGCTTGGCGACTGAATCCCAGATCCGTCGGGTGTGAGCCGTCAATGGTTCCATCTCCGTCATGTCCGAGGAGATCGTCGCCGCCCAAGTAGTGGATGTTTGGGATCTTTTCCTGCTGGAGCTGGGCGAAGGCCTCCTTCAGCGCCGCGTGGTTGGCCTCGTTGGCGTCATGCCGGGCCTTGACGAGGAAACCGGTCTCGATGTTGCGGTCCTCGACCAGTAGGATTGGTGTCTGGGGGTGCACCGCGCGGATGATTTTCACGCCCGGCACTGCGCGCTCGCGGACGTCCTTGGCGGACATGTTGGGCAGGCAATCCAGCACGAAAACGGCCGGGTCCAGCTCGGCTACCAGTTTCACCACTTCCGGCTCCATCCTGCCGTTGCCGGAGAAACCTAGGTTGATCACTTCGCGGTTGAACATCCGACCGAGCATGGAGACGTGCGTCATGCCGCCGCGCGATGCCGAGTATCCATGGGTGATCGAGGTCCCGTAGAAGACGATCGGCTTGGATCCGGCCGCACGGGACGGCGCAGCCGCGATTTTGGCACCCTTCGGCACGCCGATCTCCAGCGATTGGACGGGATTGTGCATCGGCAGGTAGACCATGAACTCGCGTTCCGTGGCCGGGATGCCCGTGATCATGGCATCGGTGTTTTCGGGAAACTTCGTCGGGCGGCCTACGCCCAGCCACCGCCATCTGCCCTCGTCGCTCTTTGCGTACAGGTCGAGGCCGCTCGAAGCGATGGGCGTGCTGTTGGCACCGGTGAAAGTTTTGTTGGTGATGGTCCAGCGGGCGTGGATTGCCGTGGCGGATGCAACGAACCGCACGAGCGCACCGGCGGGCTGGCGGCTCAGATTCCAGACTTCGGGCCGTACGACGCCTTCGGCGCGCGCGGGAAGGCGGTCGTACGGGGCCTTGACGTCCTTGTAACCGAATCCCTCGATGGTGAGCTTCTTCGCGTCGATCCAGTCGAGTTCCGGTGGGGCGGGAGCCGGTGCCGGAGCCGGTGCGGGAGCGGCCGCCGGCGTCTGGGCAAATACGGGAATGCTTGCGGTGGAGAGCAGGAAGGTGCGGCGATGCATGGCTCCGTCCAGTGTATCGGAAAGCCCCCTTCTACTTCCAGTCGGCGGTAAATACGTTGAACTCGTACCGGGCCTTGGCCTTCCAGTCCGTCACGAAGACAAGCTTCTTTCCGTCCGGGGAGAATTCGGCAAACGAGGTAAATCCTTCGTAGTTGGTGATCTGTTTGAGGCCCGTGCCGTCCACGTTGATCAGGTACAGCTCGAATTTGCGGCCGTCGCAATTGTGTTTGTTGGAGGAGAACAGAATCTGTTTTCCATCCGGCGTGAAGGTGGGTGCAAACGACGCGCAGCCGAAATTTGTGATCTGCTTGGCGTTCTTGCCATCGGCATCGGCGACGAACAGTTCCATTTTCATGGGGCTGGTAAGGCTCTCCTTGAGGAGGCTGGAGTATTTTTCCTTCGTCTCCGGGGTGGTCGGATGTCCGGCGCGCCATGCGATCTTCTTTCCGTCGCGCGAGAATACGGCTCCCCCGTCGTAGCCGAAGCTCTTGGTGATCTGTTTTTTCGAAGATCCGTCCGGCTTCATTTCCCAGAGGTCCAAGTCGCCCGAAGCCATCGAAGTGTAGATGATCTTGTTGGTCTTCCAGTTCACCGTTGCCTCCGCGTCGTAGCCTTCGGTGGAGGTGAGGCGCTTCAGGTCGGTGCCGTCATCCTTGGCAACAAAAATGTCGTAGCCGGGGTAGACGGCCCAGACGTAGCCTTTGCTGCGGTCGGCGTCCGGGGGGCAGCCCGGTGCGGCCAAGTGGGTGGAACCGTAGACGATGTGTTTCCCGTCGGCCAGGAAATAGCCGCAGGTGGTGCGCCCTTTGCCGGTGGAGACCATGTGCTGGTCCGAGCCGTCGGCGTTCATGATGTAAATCTGGTCGCACTTGGACTCGCCGCGCGTGGATTGGAAAACCAGGCGTTTGCCGTCCGGGGACCAGTAGGCCTCGGCGTTTTCGCCCCCAGAGGTCAACTGTAGGATGTTGGTGAGTTCCTGTGCCTGCGCCAGTCCCGCCGCGAAGAATACCAGCGGCGACAGGGCCGCGATTGCGATTTTCATTTTCAACCTTTGATTTTCATTGCCTCGGCCAACGTTGCTTTTTCAAACGCCGCTTTTTCAAACGTTGCTTCGGCCTGAGCCAATTCTACGCCTTCGATGGCGAGGCGGGGCGCACGCACCCTGCGGTTGCCCATCCCGACCAATTCCTGCACCAGCTTGATCAGTTGGACGAACTTCGGAACAACGTCCATGCGCAGCAGGGGCAGGAACCATTGGTAGATCGCGGCAGCCTTCGCCTTTTCACCTGCGAGCGCGTGGTTGAAAAGATCCACTGACTCACGGGGGAAGGCATTTACCAGCCCGGCAATCCAGCCGGTCGCGCCCGCATAGACAGCCTCGACGATTAGATCGTCCACGCCGCACAGGATTTCCAGCCGGTCGCCAACCAGTGCGCGCAGAGCTGCGATCCGGCGGACGTCGGCGGAGGATTCCTTGATTGCGACCATGGTGGAGGGATATTCATCCATCAGCTCGGCCACTTGATGCGGCAGGAAGTCGACCTTGTACGCGATGGGGTTGTTGTAGAGCATCGACGGCAGGTCGGTCGCTTCCAGAACGGCAGCCACGTGGGCCTTCATTTCGCGCCAGTCGCCGACATAGACATAGGGCGGCAGGACCATCAGGCCGTGGCAACCTGCGTCCTTTGCCATTCTGGCGATACGGACCGCCTCGTCCGTGCTGAGCGCCGACACGCCGGAGATAATCGTCGCCCGGTCGCCGATCGCGGCGACGCAGGTCTCCAGAACAGCCCGTTTTTCCTCGAACGTCAGGGTAGCTCCCTCGCCGAGCGAGCCCAGGGCCACCACGCCGGTGCAGCCGTTCTCCACCAGCCATTGGCAGTGCTTGGCGAGGAAAACGTGGTCCACAGTCATGTCTTCGAGGAACGGGGTGGTGATGGCGGGAATCACGCCGCGCCAGATCGAGCTCATGAAAACTATTCTCTCAGGCCTTGGTCTTCTGCCAGGAGGGTTCCGATACGGGCCGGCAGGATGGGCGGACGCTGCGAGGTGTCAGGCCAGCCGAACAGAAAATTCAGAGCCGGTCCGCAGATCCGACCTTGGCAGGGCCCCATCCCGCATCGGGTGTGCAATTTGGCGTCGCGGAATGAATCCCTCCCTTCGAGTCTCCCGAGGGGAACGTCCTCGCATCGGCAGACGATGGTATCGGCACCGGCCAAATGGCGCAGTTCGTCGCGGAGTGCGAAGGTTTTGTCCAGATCGTCGGCGAAGGCCCTCGCCCGGCGAAGCTCCGGATCCATTGCAGCGGCCTTCTGCACGTTTCCGGCGGCGCGGTACCCCGCGGCGCGGCCTTCGAGCAGTGCCAAATCCGCATCGCCTGTGGCTGCCACCAACGTGTCGGGCCCGGCGAGCAGCGTGGCCAGCTCGGTCGAGGCCTGCAGTCCGAAACCAACCGCCAAATAGTCGCATTCCTCAGTGACGATGGACCCGCGACGGTTCAGGACGACGCTTTGAATCCGCCCGTCGCCGTTTGCGGACACCACCCAGGACGCTGGAACATAGGGGACGCCTGCCAAATCCCAGGCTAAGCGCAGACCCTGCAGGGATTTTGCCGGGCGCTTGGCGAGGTTCCATGCAAACGGCCACAGCGATGCGGCCGGTGTCTGTTCGGCGATCAGCCGGATGTTTGCGCCCTTCCCGCGCAGATACGCAGCCACGGCCAGCAGCAGTGGGCCTGTTCCGGCAACGACGATGTCCTTGCCCCGGACCGGTAGCCCGGATTTCGCCAGCGCCTGCAATCCGCCCGCCCCGAAGACGCCGGGCAGGGTCCAGCCGGGGAAGGGAAGGAATCGCTCCCTGGAGCCGGTTGCGATCACCAGCGTTTCGAATTGGATTTGGCGCACGCCATCGGCAAATTCCAGCAGAAGGGTCCGGCTGACCGGATCGCCCCAGACAACCCGCGCCCCCGCCATCAGCGGGATTCCCGCGTTGCGGAAGCGGACGACCCAGCGCTGGCTCGAATCGCCGCGCCAGATTTGTCCGCCCGGCGCTGGAT
Source organism: uncultured Acidobacteriia bacterium (assembly GCA_903893525.1). Classification (GTDB taxonomy): domain Bacteria; phylum Acidobacteriota; class Terriglobia; order Bryobacterales; family Bryobacteraceae; genus BOG-234. The sequence continues at coordinate 15,826 of CAITMP010000451.1, forward strand.
TTTCGTCGATGACGGTGACGGCCCTGCCGCACTCGTTGGCTGCCAAAGCAGCGGCGATTCCAGCCGGTCCGGCCCCGACTACGACGATCATGTGGCGACCTCCATGCCTTCGCGAACTACAACCTGGCATGCGAGGGTGTGGGCCTGGCCATCCACCGTTACACGGCATTCCATGCAGACCCCCATGCCGCAGAGCGGTGCGCGGGGCTCGCCCGAAAGCGACGTCCGGAAGCGGTTCCGTCCGGCCGAGAGGAGCGCGATTGCGACCGTTACCCCCTCGGCGGCGTTGACCGCCATGCCATCCACACGGATTTCAGGCATGGGTATCGAAGCTCCTTGCAGGATCATAGGGGCCACGGCTGATTGCCGATGTTCGGTTTAGCAATTCGTCGGCGATGAGTTTTGCCGTGGCGAGCGATGTGGATATGCCAAGCCCCTCGTGGCCGGACGCGATGAATGTGTTGGGGTGGCCGGGACGCCGCCCAATTAGCGGCAGGTTGTCCGGTGTGGCAGCGCGAAATCCCGCCCAGGCCCGAATTCCCCGCAATGTCTCCAAGCCCGGCATGTACTCGACCGCGCGTGACAGCATCCGTCGCAGCATCGCATTTTCGACCGCCGGATCTGCAACGCCCAGCTGCCGGGATGAACCGATTAGCAGCTGGCCGGTGACCCTGGGCTGCACATTGAAGGCAACCGAATCGGCATCGTGGGAATGTGCGCTCTTGAGGTACCCCAGTTCAATCACCTGGTGGTTCAGGTAGCCG
>CAITMP010000452.1 GCA_903893525.1 uncultured Acidobacteriia bacterium
CAGCGGCAGCGGTGTCTATTGGAACACCCAGGACAAGGGCAAGAACTACACCATGAACGGCAAGGTTCTGCAGCTGCGGGACAAGGAATACCTGCCCGACGTGATGCACGACACTCTGGTGGACTTTCTGACGCGCCACCGCAACGACCCGTTCTACGTCTACTACTCGCTTTCGCATGTGCACGCGGAGATTCTGCCGACTCCCGACAGCAAGCCCGACAGCCGGGATATCTACGCGGACAATATCGCCTACATGGACAAGCTTGTGGGCAAGGCGATTGCGGCACTGGAGAACTTGAAGCTCCGCGAGAACACCCTCGTTATCTTTGTTGGCGACAACGGGACCGGCGGCGGCTATGCGGCGGAATCCACCATCGGCGGTCGGCGTTTGTCCGGTGAAAAAGGATCGATGCTGGAGGGGGGTGCCAACGTGCCCTTCATCGTGAACTGGCCTGGAAAAACCCCGGCAGGCAAAGTGTCCACCGACATGGTGGATTCTACCGATTTCGTTCCGACGTTCGCCGAGCTGACCGGTGCCAAGCTGCCCGAGAACAAGGTAATCGACGGACACAGCTTCCTGCCACAGATCTATGGCAAGCCCGGCCAGCCGCGCGAATGGATCTTCATCGAACTGGCACGCAAGTGGTACGTCCGGGAGCAGATGTGGAAGCTGAACGAGTCCGGCGAGTTGTACGACATGCGCAAATCGCCGTTCGAGGAAATCCTGGTTCCAGCCGACTCCAAGGATGCCGGGGCCGTGGCCGCTCGCGCGAGACTTTCCACTGCTCTGGCGACACTGAATCCGGCGGGCGGCATTCTGGATGACGGCGACGGCACCGGTCGCCATGCCAACCGCGAGGAGAACCGGGCGAAGAAGAAGAAGAAAAAGGAGAAGTAGCCCCGTCTTTCGGCATTTGGGGGCGGCCATTTTCGCCGCCCCGCATGACTTCCATAACCCATGCAAATCCGGTTGCCATTGCGGCAGCCATGTGCTAGCCTCGATCAAACAGCGCCGCGGCACGCGCTTTCCCCGCAGACCCGTCCCGGAAGATCCGTCCCAGCAGCTACACCCCCGTCCCCGACCCGACATCATTTTGCCTTTCAGGGGGAAATTCCGATGTCCGTTCAAAAGATCCGTACGTTGTTCGCAACCGGTTGGCTCATGGCGTTCGCCGCCATCTGCACGGCCCAAACCTCCACTTCCATCATCAGCGGCACAATCTTCGACAACTCCGGCGCGGTTATCGCGGGAGCCATCGTCACGGCAACCAATGATGCAACCGGCACAACGTTGAAACAGCTGTCAAACGGACCCGGCCTCTACGCATTTCCGTCAATCCCGGTCGGCCAGTACACCTTGACGGTGGAGTCGCCGGGGTTCAAGACATCGCGCCAAAGCGGGAACAAACTCGTCGTGGGAACCCCGCTTGCCATTGACGTCACACTGGAAGTCGGCGCGGCAACCGATGTGGTGAAGGTGGAAGCCGCCGCCGAACAGCTCAACACCTCGAACGCGACCCTGGGCAATGTAGTGGAACGGCAGACCATCGTCACGCTCCCGTTGAACGGGCGCAACCCATTGAATCTGATCGTGTTGGAGCCCGGCGTTACACAACGCAGCGGCACCACCATCAACGTCAACGGCATGCGGTCCCAGGCGGGCAACGTTACCATCGACGGCATCGAGGCCAACGAGGCCTCTAACCCCACGCCCACCAACAACGTCTTCCGAGTGAATCCGGACAACGTGGAGGAATTCAAGGTAACAACGAGCAATCCCACGCCGGAGGAAGGCAAGAATTCGGGCTTGAACGTCTCGATCGCCACCCGGTCGGGAACAAACCAGTTCCACGGCTCGCTGGTGGAGTATTTCCGCAACAACGACCTCAACTCGAACGAGTTTTACGCCAACGCACAGGGCCAGAAGCGCGCGATTCTTCGGGGCAACCAGTATGGATGGGAGGTTGGCGGTCCGATCCGCAAGAACCGGACGTTCTTCTACTCCTCGTGGCAGGGGCAGAAAGTGAGCCTGTCCCAAGCCATCGACAAGGCATTCGGCTCCGTGCCGCGCGTCTATACGCAGCAGGCTCTGGCCGGAAACTACCGGTACTGGATCTCGGACCCGACAAATCCCTTGACCCTCAACGGTGTCAAGGTCACGCAGAATTCGCCGAATCTGGTAACAGCGACCGGTGGGTATGCGCCCGGCGTGCGCGACTGCGCCAGCCCATCGGACCGCAACTGCGTCCAGAGCTACAACATCTTCCAGAATGATCCGGGGCGCGTCGGGGGCGATCCGGCGGTCTTGAAGCTGCTCAAGTCCTACCCGGCAGCGAACAATTTCGCGGTTGGCGATGGCCTGAACCAGGCTGGATATCTCTGGAACGCACCGTCGTCGGTTCGCGGACCACGCAACATCCTGCGCATCGACCACCAGTTCAACTCGAACAACAACATCTTCTTCCGTGCGATGTGGGCCGTGGAGCAGCAACTGCAGGGCGACCTGCTCAACGGTCGTCCGGCGATTTTCCCCGGCTTTCCGCCCCGCGGCGAGGTCTACCGTCCCGCCAAGAACTACGCGTTTTCGTGGCGGCGGGTGATTACCCCCACCCTGGTGAATGAATTCACCGCCGGATTCGCCCGTTTCACCTTCTACTTCACCTACGGCGACTCCAACCCGAACTTCCCGAACAACATCCCGGCCTACACGTTCAACAACGTCGATGTCGATTATGTCTATTCCGCGCACTCGATCCGCACGCTGAATACACCCCAGGTGATTGACAATCTTTCGTGGACACACGGATCACACGTCGTCAAACTCGGTTTCAACGCCCGTATGTACCAGCAAAATGACCAAAGCAGCAGCGTGGCCGGCATCAACCTGCTGCCTTCGATCTCGCTCAGCGCTTCCTTGAATCCTCCCGGAGCGGGTTTCAACCTGCCATCGATTGCGAACGGTTCGACTGCTGGAATTGCGAGCACGGATAGCACCCGGCTGCTTTCGTCAGTAAACGACCTTCTTGGTATTCCCGCGACCCTGAAGCAGGGCTTCCTGGGCAATCTGAACACGAACTCTTTCCTGTCCTTGTATTCGGGCAAGGAACTGTCGTTGTGGCGGGTCGGCGAGCGCGCCAAGCAATTCAACATCTTCCTGCAGGACGAATGGCGCGTGCGGAACAACCTGACGCTTACCTACGGCGTCCGTTGGGAGTACAACCGTCCGCCCACGGAGGTCAGCGAATCGCCGTATGTTGCCAACAAGCCGATCGACGGATCGCAGGGAGCCGTCACCTTCGTGAAGGCCGACAGCTGGTACAGCCGCCAGAATTTGGATGCGCTGGCCCCCCGCATCGGGATCGTTTGGGCCCCGAAAGCATTGAGCAAGACCGTTATCCACACCGGATACGGGATCGCCTTTGACTCGATTCCGACGTTTGCCTCCGCTGCGGCCGCCAATACGCTCCCCGGTTTGGCATATTCCTGCACAGCCACCACATACGGCGTTGCTTCCACGCCGGGATGCGGCACGATTCCCGCCGGCACCCGACTCTCGCAGGGCTTCCCG
>CAITMP010000453.1 GCA_903893525.1 uncultured Acidobacteriia bacterium
ATCGATGCCGAGGGCTTCATCTACATCACGGGCCGGAAGAAGGAGCTGATTGTCGCCTCGAACGGGAAAAAGATCTACCCCGCGCGGATCGAGGCATTGTTCAAGTTCGAGCCGCTGATCAACCAGATTCTACTGGCGGGCGACAGGCTTCCGCATTTGGTCGCGCTGATTACGGTCCATCCCGCAGCGGTCGAAAAAATGACCGCCGAACAGGTGAATGCCGAAGTGCAGTCGATCGTTTCGCGGATCAACAAGCAGTTGGCTCCCTTCGAGCAGGTGAAACGGTTCAAGGTGCTGGAACGCGAATTTTCCATCGACCACGGCGAAGTGACGGCCACCATGAAGGTCCGGCGGAAACAGGTGATGGAAAATTTCAAGGCGGAGCTGGATTCGTTGTACCACCTGTCGGCATCGGGGCGCGGCGGGGAGTAGGCCCGAACCCGCTTCTCGCGCTAGGTCCAAGGTTCAAACGGAAGGCGGAACCAGAAAGGACCGTCCAGTCGGGAATGGTCGCTGTCGCCGGCTTGGAAGGCCCCCACAATCTCGGGATCCCGGGAATGCGCGAACACACTTGGATGGGGCTGCCGGAAGATGCAATGCTGTTCCGTCAGCGCTGGAAACACGTTGGCAAAACAGGTGGCTACTTGCTGGCTGATGTCCTTCATTCGGTCTCTCCGCCCTCAATTCTACCAGAGGGCGCGCTTGTAATCCGCACCGACCCGCTGCAATCGGCAGGGTGACAGAACGGACGGAAGAGCAATCATCGCGCCCACCTGATATGATTTCGGCTTCCGGGTCATTTATGAAATCGAGCAAGTTCCTCCTCATTCCGTTTTGCCTAGCGGTCGGCATCGTCGGCACTTGGGCTCAACAGCCCCCGCTGGCACCGCCCCAGGCGCCCGGCCGGGCTGGCGGAGGCCGCGGGCCCGCTCCAGTGCAGGCCAAACCGGAGGAACTGGCGCTTTTGAAAGCCAAAACCGAGAAGGTCGAGGCGCTGGTCAAGGAATTGAAGTTGAAAAAGGCCGACGCCACCCTCGTGGGCGATGTGGACATATTCGCCAAAGCGGGCCGCTACCTTTTGGAGTTCCCGGAACTTTACGGCAACCAAGCCGCAATCGACCACTCGATGCAGGTTCTGGATGCCGGAGCGGAACGGGCACAGGCACTGATGGCCGGAAAGGCACCTTGGACCGAGGGTAAGAGCCGCAGCTACGCGTACTATTCGGAGATGGACGGCTCGGTACAGCCCTACCACGTGTCGCTACCCGCCAACTACGATCCCTCCAAGCCCGCACGCCTCTATGTCTGGATGCACGGGCGGCAAAACAACACGACCGAATCGGAGTTCCTGTACAGCTTCGACCACCCCCGCCCACCGAATCCGAATGCCGTAACCGTGGCCGACCAAGGCCAGATCCAAGTGGATTTATTCGGTCGGATCAACAGCGCGGGCTGGCACTGGGCTGGCGAAGCGGATGTGTTCGAGGCAATCGCGGCGGTGAAGAAGCGGTTCAAGATCGACGACAAGCGCGTCATGCTGCGGGGCTTCTCCATGGGAGGTGAAGGTGGGTGGCACATTGCGCTGCACTACCCGGACCGGTTCGCCGCCGCCGAAATCGGGGCTGGAACGTGGTCGCGCCGGGCGCAGATGCCGGGGCTGGAACCCTACCAAGCTCCGACGCTCAAGATCTGGGAAAACATGGAGGAATGGGCTCTGAACGCCTTCAACCTCCCTCTGGCGGGCCACGATGGGGACAACGACACACAGACGGCCGTGCTGCCGCCCTATCCGCAAGGCCAAGCGCACCGGGGACAGTTGGAAAGTTCCCTGCGCGCCCGTGCGCAACTCGAAAAGGAAGGTTTTGCTGCAGAGGGCGATCCGAACTTCTACCGGATGAAGGGTACTCCCGACATCTTCCTGATTTCCCAAAAAACCGGACACGGAACCAGCGCACTGGTGCGGCAGCAGCTCGACGCGTTTCTGAAGGAATGGGGCGACAAGGGACAGACCTCGCCGGACCACATCAAATTCCTCACCTACACAACGCGCTACAACAAGAGCTATTGGGTGACCGTTGACGAGCTGGAAAAACTCTACGAGCGCGCCGACGTGGATGCCGTCCGGTCGGCATCGGGTGCCTACACCGTGACGACGCACAACGTGGCCCGAGTATCGCTGTCAGAGACTGCGAATGCCAAAACCGTCGCCATTGACGGCCAGGCGCTCAAGGTGAAGAGTGGCGCGTCGCTCTCCCTGCGCAAGACTGGCGGCACATGGAAAGTCGAAAAGACCGGCCCGGTTGCCGGACTCCGCAAGGTCCATGCGCTCCAAGGGCCTATCGACGACGCTTTCCTAGACCCCTTCCTGCTGGTGCGTCCCACCGGCACACCGTGGAATGCCGCCGTCAACGAGCAGGCGCTGCGCACCATGGCCCGCTTCGATACCCTGTGGGCCAAATACTTCCGCGGGCACCCATTCGTGAAGGACGACAGGGACGTGACTGCCGCCGACATGGCCAAGTACCATGTCGTGCTCTTCGGCGACCCCGGCAGCAATTCCGTCATCGCCAAGGTTGCCGGAAAGCTGCCCCTGAAATGGACCAAGGACACGGTCGCGATGGGCGGACAGAATTTCCCGGCCAAGGACCATTTCCCGGCCATGGTGTATCCGAATCCGCTCCAGCCCTCCAAGTATGTGGTGCTCAACACCGGCTTGACCATCATCGAACGCGAGTACAACGGGGACTACGGGATGCCGCTTTGGGGCGACTACGCGATTGTCGCGGCCAAGGAAGGATCCGCCGTGGGCGAGATGAGCATCGCCGGATTGTTTGACAATACCTGGCAGCCACACCCGGGCAGGTAATCGCTCGTCCCAAAATTGGGATACACTTGGGGCATGAGCATACTGGCGGGACTTCTGCTGGGCGTTGGAGTTTGGCTCGTAGTCAGAGTCCTGGTCATGGGATTCTATACCGTCGACCAGAACGAGCGGGCGGTAAAGACCAGTTTCGGTCGGGCCGAACGGGTACCGGGCAGGACCACCCTGGATGACCCGATTTCAGACCACCTCCGTCCCGAGGAGCGGGACCGCTACGTCTATCCCCAAGTCCGGGTGATCGGCCCCGGTGGCCCGTATTTCAAGATGCCTTGGGAGCAGATCCACAAGGTCAGCATCGCCACCATGACCGTCAACATGGCGGTCGATCTTGAAGATCACAGCGCAAACGCTGGCGGAACCAGGCTCGATGCGGTCACCAAGGACCAGCTCAACACCGGCCTTACCGGACAGATCCGGTACCGGGTGAGCGAGAGCAACCTTTACGCCTACCTCTTCGGCATCAAGAAGCCTTTTGTCCACGTGATGGCCTATTTCGTCTCCGTGCTCCGGCAGCGGATCGCGAATTTCGAGGCCAAGGGCGAGGGCGGAGGCGAGGCTCTGGGAGGTGAAATGATCGGCGTCTCCATCAACGACCTGCGCAAGAACCTGCGCGACATGAACGACTACATGGAGACCGAGTGCCGAACCGCCCAAGCCCGTTACGGCGTCCTGTTTGATGCGTCCCTGATCACGGCCATCGACCCTCCTGCGGAAGTGGAATCGGCCCTGGCTGCGATCAACACCGCCCACAATCAGGTTTCCAGCGATATCAGTCTCGCGCAGGCTTCAGCTGACCAGAAAATTGTGCAATCGAGGCGGGCGGTTGAAATCGAAACCCTGAAGGCGCAAGCGGAGGTGGCACCGGTAAAGTCGCTGGCCGAGGAGTTGTTCCAGCAACACAAGGCCGGGCCCGGAGTTCTGGGGGCATATCTCAGAAACGTGAAGCTGGGATTGCTGGAGAAATCGCAGCAGATTTTCATGGAGGCCGGCAAGTGAATTTCCTTACGTGGTTCCTGATCGGCCTGCTTGGCTGCATCGTACTGGAGAAGTTCCTTGCGACGCTTTGCGGCATGCTGGGTTTCTATGCGATTGTCCGCGAGGGCACTTGCCGCGTTTATGTGCTGTTCGGCAAGGTGATTGGCGTACTGGACGAACCTGGCCTGCATATTCTGCCCTCGCAGTTGGGACTGAACGCTTTTATCGTGAACTGGCTCGGGTCCTGCACGGTGCTGGACATGCGGCTGGACCAGGAATACCTTCGCAGCGAGCCTGTGAATTCCGAGGAGGGCGCGCCCATGGGCATCGGGATCTGGTATGAAATGAAAATCAGCGATCCGGTGTCGTTCATGTTCAAGAACACGGACCCGCGCGGGTCTTTGCGCGCCAACGTGAGCAACTCCACCGTGCGATGCCTCAGCAACATGCCGCTCAGCGCCATGTTGGAGACGCGGCACCAGATGAGCCACTCGGTGCGGACCGAGGTTTCGCAGAAATCCCAGGAGTGGGGCTACAAGCTGGGGTCCGTCTATATCCGGAAGGTGCACTTCCGGGACGCGGGCATGATCCAACAGATCGAACAGAAGGTGGTGAACCGGCTGCGGCAGGTCACATCGGCGATCCGGCAGGCTGGTGCCAACCAAGTCAGCGTCATCAAGAGTTCGGCTGAGCGCGAGGCGGCTGTCGAATTGGCCAAGGCGGCGGTAATCCGGCCCGCCACCATGCGGGCGGCATTCGCGGAGATTGCCAGCGAGCCGGAAGTGTGCGGCGCTTTGTTCGAAATCCTGGAGACGCAGCGGATTCTGGCAAATCCAGGGAAGCTGGTACTGCTGCCGGGCGGTCCCAAAGGGGAATGGATCGCCAGCCTGATGGCGTCAAAGACTGCAGATTAAGTATCCAAGGTGTAGAGCGGCCGGTCCCGGAGGAAACCCGCCCCCGGACCCGACCGCCCTTGCGGCGCGTCCTCCAAAACACAAGTCTGGGTCCCGTCCCGACCCGTGATCCGGACAGCACCGCCAAACCGCGTAACGCGGTATGCGGTTCGCGCGCCACCGTGAATGGCAGCTCCTTCGAGCGACAGCGGCGACTCCATCACCACATGCAGTCCGCCGTCGGGACGGACCAGCAGCGCGAAGTCGGCGTCGGCGGGATCGAACTCGCCCGCAGCCTTGGCCACGTCGAAGATCCGATGCGCATTGTCGAAGAAAGCGTTCACCCAAAGAACTTATCGGCAGCCCTGGGAGGAGTTTGAACGGCTTCTGAAAGTTTTGTAACGGGCTGCGGTGCGAACTATTTCGCGCTCCCAACCGTCTAACCAAGTGATGAAGAATAATGATCCGGAACTGTGGAACGAGTATCGTTCCACGTGGAAGGCCCTGTCGCTCCGGTGTGGCCACCTGCAACAAATCCCCGAAACCGCTGATCCGCAATATCTGCAAATCGCTAGAACCGAGGCTGAAAAGGCGCGCCGGGAGCACAACTCCGTCCGCGACCGCTTGGCCGCTAGCCTCTCGACCCGGAAGCGCGCGGCTGGCGCGTAGCCCGAAACACTACTTTCCGAGCTTCAACACGATACCGCCGCTAACCACAAAGTTGAACTGACCGCGCCCGGAAACACCAACGCCGAAGTTTGGACTGCCGGTATAGAAGTCCCGAACCTCTCCCCGGATCGTCCATTTCGGGGTCGCAATGAAATCCATCCCGCCACCCATTTCGAGCGCCAGACTGTTGGTGTTCGAGATGGCGGCGATGGCCTTCCCGGCAATGCTGGACGACGACGGATAGTAGAGCGCATAGCCGCCGCCACCCACAACCCAAGGCGAAAGCCGCTTTTCAGGATAGAACTTCAGGCGCATGCCTGGAGCCACAATCAAGCTTCCGTAATTCTTGATAGCCGACGTGGTGGTGGAGTTCACACTCTGGCGCGGATTCACCATCAGCAACGATTCCCAGGAAAGTTCCGCGTACTTGATCGACATGAACTTCTTCGCGTAGACGGCTTGAAGCGCCACGCCGTTGGAGAAATTCAGCGTCGACGTCGATCCGCCAACGGTCCGGGCCGGCCCCGATACGGCACCAAGTGTCAATCCCAGTTCGCCGGCAGTTGCAGCGGCAGGCACCGCAAGGAGGAAAACACCCACTGTCAGGGCTGCGAAAAGGTTGGATGAGGATCTCGACATTGCTTTTCCTACTCTACCCCACGCCCACACTACTCCAGCCAATAGACCGCCGGGTGCATACTGTCTTGAAGGGATGGCAAGCATGCGGATTGTCAAAGAGGTGGTGGTCGTGCGTTCACTTGCGGCGATGGTCTTCGCCGCGTTGTTCTGGACCGGTACCCCGAAACCCGGCAAAGCCTTCACCATCCTTGCCAAATGGCACGCCGACGCCGATTACTACTACTTGGAATCGAACGGGATTCCGACGCACAAGATGATGGTCGGCATCACAGCCTGGCAGCAACAGGTGCCCCTTCCCCAAGATTTCACCGGTCCAAATGCCTTCCGAATTCCCAAAAGACCCGTATTTTCGGATCACCCGGTCTCGGCCAAGGAGTCGCTCTTCAGTGGTGCCATCGCCGTCGCCATAAACGGCGTGCCGATTTTCAACCCCATCAAGAACGACGGACGGACTGATACCTACCTAGCCGGTGAACTGGACGATTACGGCGGACACTGCGGCCGCGCCGACGACTACCACTACCATACGGCTCCCCTGCACTTGGTTGACGTGGTCGGGGTTGCCAATCCAATCGGGTACGCCCTCGACGGCTTCGCGCTGTACGGAACCCTGGAACTCGACGGTTCGCCGGTTGCCGGACTCGACAAATTCAACGGCCATAGCTACAAGGACAGCCAATACCACTACC
>CAITMP010000454.1 GCA_903893525.1 uncultured Acidobacteriia bacterium
CAGGAACGAAACCATCTGCAGGATGTAGGCGATAACCGCGCCGAAAACCGCCATATTGAGCAGGACCGCACCTGTGGGACTCTTCTGTCCCGCAAAATGGATCGCCAACGCCGCCCCGTAGCCCAGCACCGAGCCCGCGACCAGCGCCCTCGCAGGCGTCTGCCGCGCCCCATTGGTTTCCGAAAGCCACACGGGAAAGTATCCCGACCGCGAAAGCGAATAAATCTGGCGACCATAGGCATAGATGATGGCGTGGAAACTGGCCGCCAGTCCCGTGCATGCAAACAAAGCCAGAACCTTGGCAAACGCGAAGGGTCCAAAAATACTGCGAAAACCGAGCAGCAGTGGCTCGTCCGATTTCGCCACCATCGCAGCCCCTGGCTCAATCCCCGAATTCAGGATCACCGTCAGGAATGCGAATACAACCAACGTCGCGAGCCCCAGCCAGAGTCCCCGGGGCATATCCCGAACCGGATCGTGCGATTCCTCCGCCGCCAAGGGCAGCTGTTCGATCCCCAGGTAAACCCATAGTGCGAACGGCAGGCATCGCAGCACGCCCGATGGCCCGTGCGGGAACCACCCCGCGGCGCCCAATGCCCATCCCTGCAAGTTGAACCGGGGTGCCGCAGCCACGAAAAACAAGAGCAGCACCGCCAGAGCGCACATGGTGATCGCGAATGAAATTCGGAATGAGAGTTCCACGCCCGCCACGTTCAACGCCACAAACAAAATGTAGAGGCCCAACCACCAAACCGGCTCCCAGTCCGGCCCGGTACCGAAGATCGACCCCAGATATCCGCCCATGCCGACGACGATCACGGCCGGTGTCAGGATGTACTCCATATTCTCGGCGAGACCGGTGACGTAACCTCCCCACGGACCCCAATTCGTTCCCGACACTCCCGTTCCCGAAAACGCGGTTCGCGCGAACGAGTACGCGCCCCCTGCGTGCGGTAACGCGGGCGACATCTCCGCGATTCCCGAACACAGCGCCGCGAACAGGGCCGTCATGATGCCCAGCGCAACCAGCATGCCGCCAAAACCGCCGTCGGCCAAGCCAAAATTCCAACCGAAGAAATCGCCGGAGATCACCGCGCCCACCCCCAGCGCCCACAAATGACCCACGCGCGCATGCCGCCGCAGCGTGCGCGACTCCAAAAATCCCGCTGCGGCTTCACGCGCGGGCCCGACGGAAAAGGTTGATTTGGAATTCTTCAAGAGGCAACTTTCAAGAACACCAGATTAGCGGATGCCTGCCCGCAAAGTGTATTATGTTGGTCAACATGCCACTCCCCGCGATGAACCGAATCACCCGCCGAACCCTTCCGATGTTGGCGTTCGCACCGTTCGTCCGGGCGGCGGACCCGATCAAGCGGCTCCGCCTCGGCGGTCCGATCTTCCTGAACTCGCAAGACCCCGTCGAACTGGCCCGCGAGCACCGCCGCCTCGGCTACCGGGCTGCCTATTGCCCCGCAATGGCGACTCTCGATGACACCACCCGCCTTGCCGCCATCGTGAAGGCCTATGCCGCCGAGGATGTCGTGATTGCCGAAGTCGGTGCATGGCGCAACATGTTGGATGCCGACCCAAACACCCGCCGCGCGAACCTCGACTACGTGAGCCAACGCCTCGCGCTGGCTGAGGCCATCGGTGCCCGCAACTGCGTCGACATCGCCGGCTCATTCCATCCCAAGCTCTGGGACGGCCCCGATCCCCGCAACTATTCGAAGCAGTTTTTCGACGCGACAGTGGAAAACTGCCGCAAGGTCATCGATGCCGTGAAGCCGAAACGCACCAAATTCACCATCGAGATGATGCCTTGGGCCCCGCCCGACGGCCCGGATGCCTACCTGCAACTCCTTCGCGCAGTCGATCGGGAAGGCTTCGGTGTGCACATAGACGTCTGCAATATCGTCAACAGCCCCCAACGCTACTTCCAAAATGGTGCCCTGATCGAGGAATGTTTCCAGAAGTTGGGCCGGTTGATCATGTCCTGCCACGCCAAGGACATAGGCCCGACGCGCGTGCACCTCGCCGAAATGATCCCCGGCCGCGGGGGCCTGGACTACCGC
>CAITMP010000455.1 GCA_903893525.1 uncultured Acidobacteriia bacterium
ATCGTTTCCCCCATCGCGGGCACCACGCGCGACGCTGTGGACGAGGAAATCATCCACAACAACGTCCACTACACGTTCATCGACACCGCCGGAATCCGACGCAAGGGCAAGACCAACGAGATGGCCGAAAAGCTGTCCGTCATCATGGCGCGCCGCAATATCCGCATGGCCGACGTGGTGATCGTGCTCATGGACGCGTCCGAAGGCGTTGTTGCGCTGGATGCCACCATTGCCGGGTACGCCCACGAGGGCGGCCGGTCCGTGATCCTGTGCGTCAACAAGTGGGATCTCATCTCCGATGGCAAAAAGCGCGAGTTCGAGGCTGAACTCCGCGACCACGTCAAGTTCCTCGAATACGCCCCGGTCCTGTGCATTTCCGCCAAGTTCGGGCTTGAGGTCAACCGCGTTTTCCCGTTGATCCGCCAGTGCTACGAGTCCTCCATCAAGCGCGTCACCACCGGCGAACTCAACCGTTTCGTGGAAGCGCTCCACTTCGAGGAACGCAAGATCCTCTACATCACGCAGGCGGGCATCCGGCCTCCCAAGTTCATCCTTTTCACGGACAAGGCGGGGGATCTCCACTTCTCGAACGAACGGTATCTGGTGAACCAGTTGCGGAAACGCTTCGGGTTTATCGGCACTCCCGTCGAGATCAAAGTCCGCGGACGCCTGCGGCGCAAGGACCGCCCCGCCCTGAAATAACGGCCACCGGTATCCGTGACCACCTCCGAATACATCGCCCGGTTAGCCCTGATGGCCTTCATTCTGGCCGCCAACGGCTTCTTTGCGGCAGCGGAAATAGCGCTGCTTTCGGTCCGGGATTCGCGACTGCGCCATATGGCCGACGACGGCCACGCCGGGGCCAAAGCCGCCCTTGCGCTGCTGGCGAATCCCGAACGGCTCCTGTCCTTGACCCAGATTTGCGTCACACTCGCAAGCTTGGGCCTCGGCTGGGCTGGCGAGGAAACGCTCTTCAGTCTCCTGATGGCGATGTTCCATCCGGTGCTCACGCCAGCCATCAAATCGTTGCTTGAAGGCTTCTGCTTCGCCTTGGCATTCGCCGGCATGACGTGGGCCCACGTCGTCCTGGGCGAGGTGCTACCGAAAAACCTCGCCATCGACAAGGCCGACCGCCTTGCAGTTGTGGTTGCGCCGATCCTCGTCGTAATCTCCCGCCTCGCCTCGCCCTTCGTTACAATCGTCGAGCATTCCGCCGCAGCGGTCAGCAAGGCCTTTGGAATCCAGCCCCGACACAAGGGCGGACATCTCGGCGGAGGCCATTCCGCAGAGGAACTAAGGCTCATCGTCACTTCCAGTCGGTTTGCCGGAAATCTCCCGGAACGGCAGGAGGAGATGATCCACCGGATTCTGGACCTGGGCGATCTTTCGGCCCGCGAGATTATGACGCCGCGCAGGGAAATCGTGTCCGTACCATCGGATGCCCGCCTCGACGAGGTCCTCGACACCATGGTCGCCAGCCGCCATTCCAGACTGCCGGTGTGGAAAGGCGCTCCCGAACACATCATCGGGATCGTGTTTTTCAAGGACATGCTGCGCCACTGGCATGAGCGCCGAGCCGCCCGCCGTCTGGCCAAGACTCCGACGCCTTTCCAACTCCAGCGCCTGACCCATGCCGCGCTGATCGTGCCCGAAACCAAGCCTGTGGCCGAAATGTTGGAGGAGTTCCGCCTCGGCCACACCCACATGGCCCTCGTTGTGGACGAATTCGGCACGGTGACGGGACTGGTGACCGTTGAGGACGTTCTCGAACAAATTGTGGGCGAAATCGAGGATGAATACGACGACCCGACTCCGCTGCCGAACGCTGTCGGCGGAG
>CAITMP010000456.1 GCA_903893525.1 uncultured Acidobacteriia bacterium
CCTGCAGCAGGAAGCCCTTGCTGAGGCGGCGACGGACTTCCATCTGACCGGAATGGTAGTTGGAGAACCCCGTGTTGTCGAGGACGAAGGAGCCGCCGCTCGAGACCTGCGGGTTCACCTGGAAGAAGTTCGCCGGAACTGTCGGAACGGCCTTTTGGAGGTTTGCCATGCGGACCGGGTTGGTGGCGATCGAATTCGCCGAACTGCCCGCCTGGCCGAGCTTCAGATAATTGGCCGTGGTGCTGTCGGTGGTATTGCCGATCGCATTGCCAATGAACTTGAGGGTTTGCTGGCCGGGAAGACCCTGATTGCCCCAATTGGTGCTCTTCAGGGAAGGCAGTGTGTAGAGTCCGGCTACCGTGGTGCCGTTTGCGATGGCCAGGTTCTGTGCAGCCGTATTGAAGTCGGTCAAGTAACCGTTCTCAACGATATTGACTTCGTTGAGGTTGTACTGGCGCCAGAGGGACGTGCCGTGGTTGCCTGTGTAGCGGACCTCGAGAACGGTGTTGCGGTCCAGTTCGCGCTGGAAACCAACGTTCCAGCTTTGAACGTATCCCAGTTTGAGATTTGGATCGAAGTCGTTGAGGCTGTTGGTGGTTGCTGGAGTGATCGGATATGTTGGCGTAGACGGGAAGGGTCGCGACGGCAATGCCGCGTCGCGGAACCAAGCGCCGCCCGCAGGACCGAAGTTGGCCGCGAAGTTGGCCGGATCAACGGAATTGTCGATGTTCAGGCCTTGGTTGGAACCGAGTATGCTGGTGAAGACGTTGGAGCCTTCCCGGACTACGTTCATGCCGTAGCCAATCCGGAAGACCGACGAGCCGCGCCGACCGCCGGTGATCCACTTGAGCATGCCGCTCTGTTCCGGCAACTGCCATGCAACACCGATGGATGGCAACAACCGGCCGGGGATCGCGTAACCTGCGGATCCGCCTTCAGGCAGCTGCTGGTAGGTGGAGGGAACACCACCGGTGGCACCGGGGCTGAAAAGCTTGCCAACGCCCGAGTTGCCCCACAGGCCCGCGTAGCCAACCTGCGTGTACGTGCGGGTCAGGTTGATGAACGGCAACTGCTTTTCATAGCGGAGGCCGAGGGTGAGGGTTACGTTCGGACGGATCTTCCACGTATCCTGGGCGAACAGGCCGTAATCGCGGATCATGTCGCGGTCCACGGCCGGAACCAAGGCGTACTTGCCGTCGGCACCGAGGCTGACGCCACGCGTGATCGAGGAGATGCGACCGGTCAGGATCGCGTACAGATTCGACGCGTTCGACTGGTCCGTGGTGGAGATGCCGGGGAAGTTCGACGTGACGAACATGTTGGTGGAGCCGTTGAAGGCCGGGTCAAGGGATGAAACGCCAAAGGTGATACCCGGAATGATGCTGTTGGTGGTACCGGGCGCGGACTGGAACAAGTTGACTTGGCTGAAGTTGCCGCCAAAGCTGAACTGGTGGGAACCCTTTGTCCAACCGACCGTGTCGTTGATGCTCTTTGTGGGAGAATTGCGGCGCTGGGGGGTTGACGTCGTGGTAACGCCAGCCACATAGCCCCCCGCAAAGCTGGGATTGAAGCCCTTCCAAGTGGAGAACAAGCCCTGGTTGATGGTGTCACGGAAAAGGACCGTGCCGCCGTCGAGGCCGCCACGCCATTCGTTGGTGATGGTCGGGGTGATCACGGACCTCAAGGCTACGATGCCGACGAAACGTACGCTGCGCTGGCCGGCGCTGAGGTCGCTTCCGAGCACGGTACCGGTTCCGGCATAGATCGGAACAACGCTGTTCAGTCCGTCCGGAGCCGAGAAATAGCTGTCGTAGTTGTAGGTGACAGAAAGGACGTGCTTGGACGAGATGTTGTAGTCCATCTTGTTGTTGGAGAAGTAGCGGCGGTCCAAGCTGTGCGGCTGGTAGTTGTAATCGACACGGGCATAGTCGCTGTTGGTGTTGACGCGGGACTTCAGGTTGCCAACACCGGTCAGCTTACCGATCTGCTGGAGGGTCGACAGGATGATCGGGTCCGGTGTTGTGGCGAAGGGCCGGGTGGTGTTCGGGAGCGAGCCGTTGGAGCGGGCCGCAACGTCGTACAAGTTCACGGTGCGCACAACATTGTCGGTGCCCTTGTAGGTGAACAGGCCGTTGATGGAGTCGGGCGTCAACACCTGGCGGGTGAAGTTGTAGGTATTCGGCAACCGGTAGGTCTCAAAATTCGCGAAGAAGAAGAGCTTGTTCTTCTTGACTGGTCCACCGATGTGCCCGCCGAACTGGTTGAGGTTGATGATGTCGCGCGGCTGGCCGTTGATGGTGTTGAAGTAGTAATTCGAGTTGAAGTACGAGTTCCGGTTCTGCCAAAACAAGCCACCGTGGAAGTTGTTGGTGCCGGAGCGGGTGGTGAAGCGGATGTTCGCGGCACCCTCGCCGCCGCCCGAGGCGTCGGTTGCGGACGTGCTCAACGTGATTTCCTCGACCGCGTCGATGGGGGTGTAGATGTAGCTGAAGAACCCGTCGCTGCTCTTGAGCAGGTTGTCCTGGGTGTTCATGCCGTCAATGGTGACGTTCAGCGCGCCCTTGGGCAGGCCGTTGATGGAGGAACTTCGTGGGTTGGTGGGAGTCGAAACGCCCGGCTGGGTGACCATCAGTTCGACAGAGTTGCGGGTGGCGAACGGGATTTGGGCAACTTGGCGGGCTTGGACGGTGCTGGCGAGAGTGGCGGACTCGGTCTGTAGAATTTCCGCTCCGGCCTCGACCACAACGCTCTCTGTGGTGGCACCAATTTCCAACTTGACGTTGACTGTGGCTGGAACACCGGCATTGACCACGATGTTGTCAATGGACGCCTTCTTGAAACCCGACTTGGCTACGGTCACCTTGTAGGACGCGGGAGGCAGGGAGGGCAAAGCCCATTCCCCGCGACCGCCGGTGGCGGTCTTGTATTCCGTGCCAATCGAGACATTCGCTACGGTCACATCCGCGGCCGGAATGACTCCGCCCTGCGGGTCGGTGACCACGCCGGACATGACGCTTGTCGCGCCCTGCGGATATGCAGATGCCACGGACAGGGCCAAAAGTACTAGAAGCTTCTTCACTGTTTTTGAGATCCCCTTCTACGAGATGGAACCTAGTCTAGCGCAAATGAAAGAAGCAAGTAAATGCTTGTCAGGATCGATTTTTTTGTGGTGGACGATAAGAAATCAGGGGTGAAACCGCAAAGGCAGGCCAAACAAAGGCGGCGACCGGTGGTAAGCCGGTCGCCGCCATTTTCAGTCAGGGTAATGACTGGGTTAGAAATCGTACCGGAGTGCGAGCTGCATCGTACGGGAGGAACCAGAACTGGTCTGGGTACCCAGCGTTTGGCTGAACTTGCCGAACGATGCGGGAGTGTTGATGTTCAGATTCGCTGCGGCGAAACCGAAGTTTGTGTGGTTGAAGAGGTTGTAGGCCTCGGCCCGGAACTGGACGGCGTGGTTTTCGGTGATCCGGAACTTCTTGACCAGCGAAGCATCGGTCTCGAAGAATGCCGGGTTGCGGAAAACGTTCCGACCGGAGTTGCCGATCTGGAAGGCGTCCGGATAAGCGAACTGCGCCACCTGTGCCGGAGTGAAATAGAATACGCCGTCACCCTGGCGGTTCACAACACCAATGTTGCGGTCCGTTGCAAGGTAGTTGGCATACGAGCTTCCGACGCCGCTGACGGCCACGGTGGCGCGCTGCGAGCTAACCGAGAACGGCTGGCCCGATTGCGCAATCTGCAGCATGCCAACCTGCCAGCCACCGATGGCGGTGTCGAGCAAGCGGGGCATGTTGCCGCCGAACCGCTGGCCTTTGCCGAACGGAATGGTGTAGAAGGCGTTGATGTTGAGCGAGTGCGGGCGGTCGAAGTCGCTGCGGGCCCGGTTCAAGCTGAGGTTGTAGCTGTCGATGGGGGTGGTGAAACCGTTGCCCTCAGCCGAGATGTTGTCCATGCTCTTGGCCCACGTGTAGTTGGCACCGAACTGCAGGGCACCGGCGGTACGGCGGAGGCTGACCTGGAGCGAATCATAGTAGGAGCGGCCGTTGTTCGTACCCTTGACGACCTGGGTGAACTGCGGATAGTTGCGGAAGACATTGTTGGCAATACCAGCCGCCGCATACCGGGTGTAGTTGGTGACGTCCAACGTGTTGATGATGGTGCCGACGCGCCCCTGGGTGAGATTGGTGGCACCCACGGAGCTGATGGCCGAAGCCGCCGTGCCGAACATCTTGACGAACATGTTGCTCGCCGAGACATTCGACGGAGTGGTCGTGTTGGCTGCAAGCTCGCGGAAGTCGGACTGGAAGGCGGCCGTGTAGTGCGGCTGGTTCACATCGACGTCCATGAACAGTTTGACGCCACGGTTGCCCACATAGCCGACTTGGAGGATGGTGCTGCGTGCGATCTCGCGTTGCACATTCAGCGACCAGCTGCCGACATAGCCAGTCTTGAGATTCTGGTCGGCAAGGTAGAGCGTTGTCGAACGGGTGGCCGGAAGCGTCAGGAGCGGCGCAGCCGGTTGGGCTGTAGTCGGGTACTTGTCGCTGTAACGGAAATCGTTCCCCGCCGTCTGGTTCGGGAATACCTGCACGTTGGTCGAGAAACCGGGAGTTCCGGCGTCGATACCATTGAAGGCAGCGCCGACGGTGCGGTCATAGAAAATCCCGATATTGCCGCGGATCGCGGTTTTGCCGTCACCCTTGGGGTCGTAGGCGAAGCCCAGGCGGGGTGCGAAATTGTTCCAGTCGGTGTTGTACAGCTTGCCCTTGGGAACCACGGTCAGATTCGACGAAGAATAGCCGAGCGAAACTTGGGAGGCTTGGTCGATGGAGCCCTGGAAACCGTCGCGCTCGTACGGCACACCGAAGTACTCATACCGCAGGCCGAGGTTCAGTGTCAGATTGCGGGTAATCCGCCAGTCGTCCTGGAAGAAGTAGCCGCTTTCGTTCAGGATGTAATTGCGGACCTTGGGCTGGCCACCGGGCAGGTAGGCAGTCAGATCGCTGAAGTAGGTCTGGATCACGCGGTCGACGCGGCCCAAAATGTCGTTGTAAAGGGAATCGAAAGTGCTGCGCTGAGTGGAACTGATGCCTGCAGGACCCACCGTCGTGGGAACGGAGTTGCCGTTGCCGGTACCGGTGCTGACATTGGGGAACACCCCGGCACCCGACCCGGCATAGTTATAGCCGTATTGAGTGGTCATCCGGACATTCACACCACCCTTGAACGTGTGGTTGCCACGAATGAAGGTCATGTTGTCGGTGATGTCCTTGACCGGGGAATTGCGTCCCTGGGTAAAGCCGCAGTTGACGAGATCCGTGACCAGGTTTGTGATGACACATGGACCGGAGGGACGGGCGGGACGGACGAAGGCGACCGAGGCGCTCTGGTAGCCGATCGTGAATTCGTTCACGATGGACGGCGTGATGGTCCAGTTGTCGCCGATGGCGTAACCCCAACGGGTACCGCCCTGTGTGCCTTGCGGCTGGCCAGGGAAAATGGCGTCGGCGTTGTTGAGATTGTCGGTGGAACTCGTTTTGAACCAGCTCCAGCGCATGAAAGCTACGTTGTTGGAGCTGATGTGGTAGTCACCGCGGATGGTGAACTGGTCGTTGATGGCCTGGACGGGATTGTTGAACCGGAAACCAGCGGTGTTCAAGCCGTCGCCGACATCGAAATTATTTGGGAGCGGAACGGAGGCGTTGACCTTTGCAAGGGTGGCGTCTGGGCCGATCTTGCGGGGATCGGCAAGACCGAAATCGTACGACTGAACATTGCCTGCTGCATCCTTCCACTTGAAGATGCCTGCCTTTGCCGATGCCGTGTAAACCGTGCGGTTGCGGATGACTTCCTGCTGGGTCCGACCGCCTTGGTAGTTGCCGAAAATGAAGACCTTGTTCTTCTTGATCGGACCACCGAAGGAGGCACCGAAAGTGTTCTGAATCAGCTTGGGCACTTTGCCGCCGGACTGGTTGTTGAAGAAGTCGTTCGCGTTGAGGACGGTGTTCCGGAGGAAGTCGTAAGCGTTGCCATGGAACTGGTTGGTGCCGGACTTCGTGATCAACTCGACCTGGCCGCCGGCACTGCGGCCGTACTCAGCTTTGCCGCCGGCCGTCACAACGCGGAATTCGCCCACCGAGTCGCTGTTGTTGGCTGTCAGCGATAGACCGAGACGCGGAACGAGCGAATCGTTCACGTCCACGCCGTCGAGCTTGGCATTGTTGCTTCCCTGGCGGAGGCCGTTGACGTGGGAAAAGGTTGAGTCCTGTCCGGCGCGCACGTCGATCTGAACGCCGGGCTGGAAAATTGCCAGCGCGATCGGGGAACGCCCGAGTTGCGGAAGGACCGCAATGTCGCGGAGCAGGACTGCACTGGAAACTTGGGAATCGGTGGTCTGGACCGAGATGGAACTGGCCTCGACGTTGATGCTTTCCGTGGTTTGCCCGATTTCGAGCTTGATGACCTGGTTGGAAGTGCCGCTGACGGTCAGTTCGACATTTTTGATGACGGTTTTGCGGAAGCCGTTGGCCTCAGCGGTGAGCGTATAGATTCCGGGCGGGAGGCTGGCGAACACAAACGAGCCATTCGGGTCGGATGTGGCGTTTGCACGGGCCTGGGTGTTGTTTTGGACCGCCTCGATCTTGGCACTCGGTACGACGGCCCCGGTAGGATCCTGAACGCTACCGTTGAGGCGCGCGTTTGTAGATTGCGCCAGGCTGGAGACGGCGAAAAGCACCGCTGCGAACCCGAGGCGCATACTTTGATGAAATGTCATGTTACCCCTTCTATCCATTACTGTAGCGCAGATTCTGCCAACCCGATTCGGGGTGTCGGCGTCAATACCTTTGGGGCGGACAATTTCATTGCTGTGGACAGCGCTGTGGACAGCGACTGGGCGTGGCGGCCTCAATAGGTGCGACCACATCGGTTTGGAGCAGTGGAGGAGTACCCCCGGATATCATGTCCAAGTGGCAATGAATTCTTACTCCGGGGATTGGACTGCGCCGTTGAACCGCTCCGCGCTGGCAGCGCTCGTCAACACCCGGCAGTTCGGGGTGAGGGTTTGACAGGGAACCATCCAGCCCGGCCGAGCACGTCCCGTCCCCGAATCGGACCGGTCGACGGTTCGTGGCAGATTCTTGCCCCCCTTTCGATTTCCGGCTTCCTATTGGCATTGCCGGGCGGACTGATGCCGCTGTGGGGATACCACATCCGACCCAACTTCCATACCGCCGCGTTCTATTTTGCGGTTCTGGGCGTCGGCTTGGCGGCGGGGGCCGGAGCGTCCCTTCGTTTTCGGGATCGATGGCCAACGGAGAGGATGTTGGCTGCCGGCAGTTTCGGTGCCGCCATATCCCTACTGATGATCGCGACGGCCGCACCGCCCGCGAGTATCTGGTACCAACTCTTGGCGGTACTGGCCTGCGGGATGTCGGCCGGAGTTGTGAATACGGCGGTATTTGAATCCCTGGGCGAGGTTTGGGAGGGCGATCCGGCGAAGATCACACTGAACGCCTGCATCCTTTTCGGATCGGGGAGCGTTTACTCGGCTTGGATTCTTTCGCGCTGCATGGAGTCTGAAAACCCGGCACGACTGCTTGCAATCACCGCCGCACTTCCAGCTGCCGCGGGATGGCTTTTCCTGCGGCGGCAGCTTGTGCGCCACCCGCGGAAACCACTCCCGGTTGCCGAGGCGGTCAAGGATCTGCGCAGCGTCCTGGCGATCCTGTTCGCGCTCCTTCTTTTCTTCCAGTTCGCGAACGAATGGTCGATTGCCGGATGGTTGCCGGTCTACCTGATCGACAGGTTGGGATTCAGTCCGGAATCGGCTGTGGCGCTGCTGGCAATGTACTGGCTGTCCCTGACGGCGGGCCGGGTAGTGGCGGCTTGGCTGCTTCCGAGGACATCCCACGGGAAGATGCTGGGAGTCAGTGCGTTTTGCGCGTTGTTTGGTTGCGTGGCATTATCGTCTGCGGACACCCGTGGCGGAGTGGTGGTGGGGGTTCTGCTGATCGGTGCAGGGTTTTCCGCGATTTACCCGCTCGCCGCCGAGCGGATCGCAACGAGGTTCGAGTATTACCACCCCGGCTATTTCAACGGGATCTTCACGTTCGCGATGCTGGGAGGCATTTTGGCACCGTTCGTGCTCGGTCATCTTGCCGTTTCGGAAGGACTGCGAATTGTGCCGATTTCGGTGATGGCTGGCAGTTGCGCCGTGTTTGCGCTAGTCCTGTTGGTGTGGCTGGGCCGCAAAGTGTCGGGTTCCTGAACACCGGGGTTGACGATGATGGGGCGGGGTCCTTACAATGGATGTGAAAGGTGGCCGCGTCGTGTTTCAGCTAAGCATGTTTCCGCAAAACTTACAGACCTCCGGGTTGGGTGGCCTTTCCGGCACCGAGCTCATGGTGGTTCTCGGGGTCGCCGTTCTTCTTTTCGGGGGAAAGAAAATACCCGAAGTTGCCAAGGGGTTGGGAGAAGGTATCAAGAACTTCAAGCAAGCCATGAAGCAAGAGGAAGAGCCGGTAGCCGAGGCCAAGAAGGAAGAAGTTAAGAAGTAGAAGCGGCAACGGTGCTTCGACCAGGCCGCCAGCAAGTTTGGGCGGCAACGGCTTCAACAAATTCCATACAAAGAAAAACCCTCGGGAGTGAAAGCTTCCGAGGGTTTTCTATTTTGCGATCCACCACAGGGAGGCGGAGCGCAGTTTCTTCCTGAAAATCCCCTCTACTTCTTTTTTGCGGCCTTGGCGGCCTTCGCCGCTTTGGCGGGCGCAGCCGCCGTTTTGGCCGTCTTTGCCGATTTCGCGGCCTTCACGGGCTTCGCCGGAACGATCGCATCCTTCGCCGCCTTGGCAACGCGGAACTTAACCACTTCCTTCGCCGGGATCTCGATCGATGCCCCGGTGGAAGGATTGCGTCCCATCCGCGCTTGCCGCTCGACCCGAACAAGGCGTCCGATACCCGGCACTACAAACACACCGTTGCTCTTGACTTCCGAAACCGCCAAGTCGGACAGTTTGTCCAAGATCGCCCGTGTCTGTTTATTCGTTGTTTCGCCTGCTTCGGCAAGTGCGCGCACCAACGCCGTCTGCGTCATTCTCTGAGTAGCCATTCAACCTCCAATTCTGTTTTCCCGTTACGAACCTGCGCCGCGCTCCAGAACGGCACTGAAAACACCGTTTTGAGGGGCTTCCGGGCCTGATCGGAACATTGCGAACCGTCTTCATGATACGGAACGACGGAAACGTTGTAAAGGGAAAATGTTACGGAGCATCGTTCGGGACGGCATTTTGCGCTTGTTTCGGGGCAGCAGGACCTCGAATCGGAGGAGTGAGACGCGTTTGCCCCCCGGAAGGGCAAGCGGGCGGGACACGGGAGCCGTCTAAACTGGAAAATACATGTCCTTCCAAGAAGTCGTCGAAGCCGAGGGCCACCTGATCGATTCCCATGTCATGGAACAGATCTTTGACAAGGTAGTGGAATCGAACGGTCGTTTCGAGGTTGAGCAATTCCGCATCGGTCGCACAAATAGTGAGGCCTCTTACCTGCGCCTGAAACTGGAGGCACCGGGGAAATCCGAGATGGACCACCTGTTGGCCCAGTTGCTGCCATTTGGCTGCTCTCCCGTGGATGGGGGGGACGCAACGGTGAAACAGGTGGAACGGGATTGCTGCGCGCCCGAGGACTTCTACTCGACAAGCAACCACCACACGTGGATCCGGCTGGCGGGAGAGTGGGTGGAAGTATCGAACCAGCGAATGGACGCGATGATTGTTGTGCTGGGGCCGACGGTGGCGGTATGCCGCAGGTTGCGGGACCTGAAGGCTGGCGACATGGTTGTAACCGGGATGCATGGCATCCGCGTCGCGCCCGAATCCAAAGAGCGCGACCGACTGGCATTCGCGTTCATGTCCAACGAGATTTCGTCGGAAAGGCAAGTGGAAACCGCAGTCCGACAAACGGCGGCCTTGGCCCGCACGGCACGGGAACAAGGGAGGAAAATCGTCGCAGTGGCCGGCCCGGTGGTAGTCCATACCGGAGGGGTCGCGGGACTGGCCAAGCTGATCCGGAATGGCTGGGTGGACGCTGTGCTCAGCGGCAATGCCCTTGGAGTGCATGACATCGAGTCCGCGTTGCTTGGAACTTCTCTCGGAATCCGGATGGAAGATGGCAGGCAGGCCGAGCACGGGCATCGGAACCACATGCGCGCGATCAACGCGGTGTACCATGCGGGTGGAATCCGGGGTGCCGTTGAGAGTGGGCGGTTGAGATCCGGCGTCATGTACGAATGTGTCCGGAACGGCGTGCCGTTTGTGCTCGCCGGCAGCCTTCGCGACGATGGACCGCTGCCGGAGACGATCACCGACATGAATGCCGCCCAGGATGCGTACGCGGAACAACTGAAGCCCGCCGGGCTCGTGCTCTGCCTTGGATCGATGCTCCACTCGATCGCGGTCGGCAACATGTTGCCCAGTTGGGTCAGGATCGTTTGCGTAGACATCAATCCGGCGGTTGCAACCAAGGTGAGCGATCGGGGCACCGGACAGGCGGTAGGTGTCGTGACTGATGTGGGATTGTTTTTGGACCTGTTGTCCCGTGAACTTGTGGGAACAGAGGGAGCACTCTAGATGTCGGATTCGACGAGCTACACAGACCACCACGCCGCATCGGGCATAGACGCCCCTTTGCCGACGATTGAAACCTGGCCGAACCAGTTTCCGAACTACCAGATCGAGATCGACATCCCCGAATTCACCTCCGTCTGCCCGAAGACTGGTCTGCCGGACTTCGGCACCATCACGATTGAATATGTTCCAGACCAGTTGTGCCTGGAATTGAAGTCCTTGAAGATGTACACTTTGGCCTATCGGGACCTGGGCATCTTCCAGGAAAACGTGGTCAATTGCTTCCTGCGGGATATTGTGTCTGCGTGCCGGCCCAAGAGCGCTGTGGTTACCGGTTCTTTTGCGCCCCGGGGTGGGCTTGGCTCCCGGATGGTAGCCAAATTCGAAGCCCGGCAGACAGGGGCCGGTCGAGGTGAGTGATCGCCCTTTCGACGCGGACGCCGCCAAGTTGGAGGAACTTCGGGCTATCGTGCACGCAGTCACCGACCGCGTTCGTTCCAGATACCCGCAAGGCTCTTCGGGACCTAGCTCCGCTGCGGCGGCTGCAGACCAAGGCCCGGTGATCACCATTCCCGTCACCGATTTGATGCCCGTGGTGCACGCCCGCGATGCGGCGCAAGCCCGGATTGCAGCGATCGGAAGCGTGAACCCGCGGGCCGGGGGACTGGCTAACAGGGCCATCCAATTCGTCAAGAAGACGGTGGCGAGGATGCTCCAGTGGTTTGTGCGCGACCAAGTCACTTTCAACCGGGAGACGGTTTCAGCCATCGAATCCATCCTTGAGGCGCTCAACGAACACAACCGGATTCTGCTGTCCTTGGCTGGGCAAACCAGCGAACAAGTCGGATATTTGCGGGGCGACTTGAATGCGCGTGTGGCCGAACTCGGAAGCCAGATTGACGCGCGGGCCGCCGAATTGAGCCATTCCATCGCATCCCATGAGTTGCTAGTGAGTCGCGCCCTGGCCTCATTGGAGACCACGACCGAGGCGTCGATCCGCAGTCTGGAAGCGAAACTTGTTCCCGACATCGAACGACGCGCCCTTGACACCGACGTGCAACCGGCTCTCGAACGCTTGGCCGTACTGGGGGCGGAAAATATCGAACTGAAGGATATCCGCCACCATTGGGCCGAATGGCGGATGGCATGGGAGCAGAAGCTCTCGACGAACGAGATCCAGTTCCTTCGCGCGGCCGCGGACTTGCAGGGTGCGTTTCAGCACCGGGTGAGCCAAATCGAGGCCAACTTCCGCGACATCGTCAAGATGCAACACGCGGACTACCTTGGGGCCTTGGACCGGAGCTCGATTGAAGTGCAACGGCGGCTTTGGGGAGACCTCGAGAGGATACGGGTCGAGTACGACAAAGTCATCCATACGGAGCTCCGGTTGATCCGGCAGCGCATCACGGCGGCGGGCCAGACCGGAGCGCCGTTGGCAACGGCAACCCAGCCTCACGCTGCACAAGTCGGTCCGTCCGCCTTGGACTATTCGCGCTTTGCCGAACGTTTCCGTGGATCCGAAGAGCAGATCCGGCTTGGCATGGAGTTCTACAAACCGATCTTCGCCGGTTGCCAGCGAGTTCTCGACATTGGATGCGGTCGAGGTGAGTTTCTTGCGGCGATGCGGGAGATCGGGGTGGACGCCCACGGTATCGACCTTGGCGACGAGCAAGTGCAACATTGCCGTGCAAATGGCCTGAGCGCCGAGATCGCAGACCTGTTCACCTATCTTGCGGCCCAACCCGATGGCGAATTTGACGGGATCCTGAGTTCGCAGGTGGTGGAACATCTGGCTCCCGAGCTCCTGCCGGAAATGATACGTCTGTGCGGTGCTAAGTTGCGCAGGGGCGGGATTCTGGCGGTGGAGACCCCGAACCCGGAGTGCCTGGCCATCTTCGCGACCTATTTTTATCTCGATCCTACGCACACGCGACCAGTCCCACCCCAACTGTTGGCCTACTTGATGGAGGAGGCTGGATGCACCGTAACGGGAGTGTACCCGTTGTCGCCAGCCTCCGAGACGATTCCTGAAGTGGCTGATCTTCCCGTGGCATTCAAAAATCGTTTTTTTGGTGGTTTGGACTACACAATCGTAGGGAAAAAGTTGTAGAATAGAGTTTTGGAGCTTGGTCGTCTGACCTCGCGACAAGGGATTGCCCTGAATTAAAGGCAAGCCGCTCTCGGTGGGATGTCGTCTAACGGTAAGACTGCAGACTCTGGATCTGCGTATCGGGGTTCGAATCCCTGCGTCCCAGCCACTTCCAGCCAGTAGTAATATTAACCACCTTGCGTGTCCGCGCAACAAATCCCTTTCTAGACGGTGTGCTCGACCCATTGGGAAGTTGGGTTTAAGACCGACAATCTTTCGGCGATCCACTTGGCGGATTCGGCCAATTCATTTCGCAGTCGTCCCTTCAGGAAACCGCAGCTGTCACACTCGTCCACCCGACGAAATATAAGGCTCCGAAACATTCCCGGCGGGATTCGGCGCAGCTGATGCCGACACTGGGGGCACTTGCTCATGCCCGTCTATCGGCGGAACGGTGGAGCAACTTTAGGCCCTGTTTGAAAAATTCTCTAAACACACGCATGAGTGCCGATAAGCAATCTAGGCACTTGTAGATGCTGATTCCCTTCCCCACTTTTGAAAGCAGTCTGACCGGACTCCTGGACGCCGCCGAGGAATTGCGGCTAGGTCGATTGGCCGAAGCTGGCACTATCCTCCTGCCAATTCAACGGCAGTTGTCCAGGGTGCGGGGAAGCGTCCGGCATGCGCGGCTAGCCCAGCACGTTGCCGATGCTCTGAACGCCTGCCACCGCGGTGAAACGGAATGCGCACTGCACGTCCTTGTGACCGCATTTGCCGCCTTTATTCCGCGGCGCGCAGCGTAAACGGGGACCGCTGATATAAAATTCACGACATGACCTTGAACCGCATCCCTTGGATTTCCGTAGCACTCGCTTTGAGCATGGTTCAAAGTGCGGATGCCCAAATTGCGGACTATCCGCCGGACAGGGTCGCAAACATCGCGGTCAACTACACGGAAGCGCTGGCGGGCACTGCCGCACCACCGGATGCGCTCACCATGTTGGACGGTGAGAAGGTTCAGGACGCACGGACGTGGAACGAGGAGCGCAGGCCTGAAATAGTCCGGTTGTTCGAACAGAACCAGTATGGCCGGGCTCCGGCAAAACCAGCCGACCTCTGGTTCGAGGTTTTCGACAAGGGAACGCCTGCCTTCGACGGGCTGGCCATCCGGCGGCAGGTCACCATCCATTTCACTAAGGATTCGGCGGGGCCGAAGGCGGATCTGCTTTTATACCTCCCGGCATCCGCCACCAAGCCGGTCCCGGTGCTGTTGAATGCGGGCTTCTCCGCCAACTCAAGCGCCGTCGATGATCCTGGAGTAAAACAAGGTGAAATTTGGGGACGGGACAAGAAGCGGGTTCCGGCCGCTCAGGGCAGGGGTTTCGGCAAGCTGAATGTACCCGCCTTCATGAAGGAGGGATTTGGATTGGCCACCCTTTACTACGGAGACATTGACCCGGATTTTGAAGGTGGCGTTCCCCTGGGTATCCGGGCACAATACCTGAAGCCCGGTCAGACGACACCCTCGGCGGACGAGTGGGGAGCCGTCTCGGCATGGGCTTGGGGCCTAAGCCGTGCGCTGGATTACTTGGAAACCGACAAGGGCGTTGATTCGAAGAAGGTGGCGGTAACCGGCGTGTCCCGGCTAGGCAAGACAGTCATGTGGGCGGGAGCGCATGATACCCGCTTTGCAATGGTTATCGCCAGTTGCTCCGGCGAGGGTGGCGCAGCACTGAGTCGCAGGAACTATGGCGAGACAATCGCCCATCTGGTGGCCCCCGGACGATATCCCTACCAGTTCGCGGGCAACTACGCCAAGTTCGCCGACCGCCCGGAACAGGCACCGATGGATGCAAACCTCTTGGTCGCCCTGATTGCTCCCAGACCCCTGCTGTTGCAGACCGGCAACACCGACAAATGGTCGGATCCAAAGGGCGAATTCCTTGCCGCGGTTGCTGCTGGACCGGTGTACAAACTGTTGGGCGGTGCCGGATTGGAAACAGATCAACTCCCGAAGGCCGGGGAGCCGATTTTCCATACGCTCGGGTACTACATGCACGAAGGCGGGCACGGCATGGTCCCGTCAGACTGGGACGTTTACCTCAGATTCATGAAAATGCATCTTCAGAAGTAGCATCGTCCGCTTCCATGCCGTCGTCCAGCAACTCAACAGGTGCCGGCAGGGCTTTCAGTTCAGCAGTCGGCTGCTCGTCGGAGTCTTGCGGATCTGCCACCGGTCGAATCGGCACTCTCGAGACGGGACGGACCAAGCGCACCGATGGCTCTCCGATCAATCGGGCAGCCAGACGGCCAAAGTAATCATCGATCACGCGGCCGCCTCCATGTACAGGCGACGGCGTTCACCACTCATGTTCAGAACCTTGGGCGCTGACCACCCGTACGCTCGCACCAGGTATTCGACCTCCGCCTGGGTTCGTCGGGCCTCGGCGGCTATTTCGCGCCAGAAGAAATCCATAATGTCCAAGATCGCGTCGAACTCGGCACCGCACTCGGGACACTCGATACCGACCCAGACTTCGGATTGGGGGTCGGAATCTGCGACTGCTTCAGCCAAGTCATCCAGAATGTGATCGGGGAGCCGCTTGAACTCGACTTCCGTGCCATTGCGACTACAGGAACCGATGATGCATGCCATAAGGGCGTGGCGGGCAGCCTCGCTGTCCCTTGCACGCCGCAACAAGTGCAAATCCGTGCCCCGCAGTGGACGGAACCGGATTTGAAATCCATCCTGATCGAAAAGGAAATCCACGCGCCCGGGGTTTGGCGGAGGTTCGCCAAGGAGGCTCGCAATTCCGATCTCACGTTCACCCAGCGCCAAACAATCCGGGCATTCACCTACGCAGGACAGCGTTGGGCCGAAAGTCAATTCCCGCAACCGGAGCAAAACCGAGTCCCTCTGCCCGACTGTTAGGCGGAGGAGTTCGACTTTTGAGGCCTGCGGAAAGGCCAACTGGAGAAGCAAGTCAGCTCGCTCGGCTATATTTTGGCTCCGACCACGCTCCCAGAGGTCGATAATTTGGGCGGACGTCAAGGCACTCAAGGTCTCTATCGAACAATATCAGGTTGGAACCCGCAACGTGTAACTGGCGAGTGGAGTGGTCCTCAATGGCGACAGGTGTGCATGCGCAAGGAGGCAAGGTCGGACCGGGAAGACTGTATGTGCGAGATCAAGTGTCCCATTATGAACGACATCCGCAGGGTCGGCGTTTCGGCATCGAACATGCAGAACAAGTGGTGACCGTGAACAGTTCACATTCCCACATGACTCGGACCGGACTCGACGAACGAGGTCTTGACTCAGCAAATTGGTCGGCGGCCGCTACATTCGCAATCCTTGTGCTTGCCATGTCGACGATCCTGCACGATGAGGGCCATGTTTTCCGCGCGTTGCAGGCGTGGGCATGCCTCGCCGTGCCGGTCTTGGTCGCCATGGCAGTTCGGGCCGGGATGGTGGCCACTCGAGTCGCCGGTTCCCTCAGGGCCGTCCTCACGGTTTTGTGTGGTTCCGTGCTTGTCTTCGCCTGCACGATGGCATTGGGGAGTACATCGCCGCAATTAACGACTCCGGCTACCATGATTGCGACCGCATTGCTGCCGGCAGGAGGCGTCATGACGCTTCTATTTGCACCGGCGGACTCAAGTGGCAAAGCGCAACAGCGGTTGGCTGCGCTCGGCATTGCCTTCGCGTTGCTTTGGTCCTGCGCCACCGCGACGCTGCAATATTCGCGGCATACAGAACCCGGATCCAGCCGGAAATCACCCAAACAGCAGCGGCAGCGCCGCGCTGTACCGGGCGCAAACGTGAACGTGTGAGGGACAACGGCAAAAGATTCCCCATCTTGGGCCAAACACCCTGAATCGGGTTGACCGGACACAGCAAATTGTAATAAGCTCCTCAACAAGTGCCCCGCCCCAGCAGTCGACCGTACATGAGCCGAAGGCAGTCCCTGCAGGCACTCACCGCATTCGTCGCGGGCTCGCCGCTGCTCAATAGCCAGGATGTGGTCCGGGACCACACGCGCGTGCCCGGCCTGAAGGAACTACAGAATGCGCTGGAGTTCGAAGAAGTGGCCTTCTCCAAACTGGCCCGCACCGTGTACAACTATCGGGCTTACGGTGAGGAAGGCGAGTTCACCCTAAGGCGCAACCGGCAGGCCTTTGATTGGGTCGAGCTCATTCCGCGCCGGATCAATCCGGGAGTAGTTGATGCGTCCATCGAACTGCTTGGGACGAAAATGGCCTTCCCAATCCTCGTTTCGCCAACTGCCGCGCACGGCGAAATGCATCCGGACGGCGAAAAAGAAACCCACAAGGGCGCTGCGGCGGCGGCTGGCACGCCGATGATCGTGAGTAACAACTCCAGCTTCCCTTTCGACAAGGTTGCGGCGGCGGCCGAAAGCCCCACTTGGGTCCAACTTTATCCAAAGCAGTCGATCGAGGCCAATCGCCAGTACTTGGAAAGCGCCCAAGCGGCGGGTGCCAAGGCGGTGGTTGTCACCATCGACCAGCAGGCTTCCGTTTACGAACGCGCCCAACACGACAGGAACCTGGTGCCGGGGGGCGGACGTGGTGGCACACGCGGAGCACGGCCCCAAGCGGGGAATCCCTATCGGGTTTTCGACGGCCGCCTGTGGTACGAGTGGAAGTTCTTCGACCAGATCCGTCCCATGGTCAAGGTGCCGATGCTGGCCAAGGGCATCCTGACTGCGGCCGATGCCAAGCTCTGCATCGAGCACGGGGTGGATGCCATCTACGTTTCCAACCACGGAGGCCGCTCCATGGACTACACGCCGGCAACGTTGGAAGTCCTGCCGGAAATAGTGGATGCCGTCGCAGGCAAGGTTCCCGTAATTTTTGACAGCGGAATCCGGCGCGGGACGGACATCCTGAAAGCATTGGCACTGGGTGCTTCCGCCGTCTGCCTGGGACGCGCCCCGCTATGGGGCTTGGGATCGTTCGGTGCCGCTGGCGTACAACGGGTGCTTGAGATCCTGCAAGCCGAGCTTGTGGACGCCATGCGCGTCACCGGTCGAACAAACTTGGCCTCGATTGACCGCCGACTAGTCCGGATAGATTTCCCTTAGAGCGTGCCAGGACCTGAATGCCACAACTAAACGTAGAACTGGCCGGTCGGATCGCCCCCGTGGACGAACTGGTCAACACGCTGGAATTCGAGGGCATGGCCAAGCGAAAGCTGGGCGCTCCAGCCTACGGACTGGTGTCGGGAGGTGACCGGAAGGCTTTCGAGAAGATCACGTTCCGTCCACGGTTGATGGTGAACACTACCGGCCTCGACTTGTCTCTTGACCTGCTCGGAACGAAGCATTTCGCGCCCATCTTGGTGGGCCCAGTGGCTGATGCCGCGCGGTTCCACACTGACGGCGAGGTCGGCTTGGCGAAAGGGGCATCGGGAGCCAAAGCTCTGATCGTAATCTCATCGAAGTCTTCGGTGCCGGTTGCGAAGGTCGCTGCGGAGGCACCCGCCGGTTGGTGGTTGCAGATCGGCCCCGGCGATTCCATCTCAACCGTAAGAGCGGCAGTAGACTCTGGTTGTGGTGCTGTCTGCCTGACTCTCTCCGCAGGCGGAACGGACTGGAACGTGGTCGACGCACTGAGAAAAGCCTCGGGAGTGCCCATCGTCCTGAAGGGAATCATGGCTCCCGAAGAGGCCTTGGCAGCGGCCCAACACGGAATCGGCGCGGTTGTCGTATCGAACTACGTGGACGGAACCCCGCCGCCGGCGAATACGTTTGCCGCACCAATGGAGGTCCTTCCTGAAATAGCCAAGGCCGTTTCCGGCAAGATGCCGATTCTCCTGGATGGTGGAATCCGCCGTGGCAGCGATGTATTGAAAGCCCTCGCTTTGGGAGCCTCGGCAGTCCTCGTCGCACGGCCCGCAGTCTGGGGGCTTGCGGTCCACGGCCCGGCGGGAGTCCAAAGAGTGGTTGAAATCCTACAAACCGACTTGGCGCGGGATATGGCCATGTGCGGAAGACCCACGTTGAAAACGATAGACCCCTCAATCGTCAAAATAAACAGATGGTAACCCGAAGACTTTTCCTCACCGCGGCACTCCTGGCCGCAGCAATTCCAGCGGGAGTTGCATTCGCGCAGACCGACAAGACGGCGTTGGACCGATATGTAGCCAAGCCGGATCCAACCTATAAATATGAATTGGTGAAAACCCTGGTAGGTCCCGGCTATACCGCCTACGTGATCGACCTAACCTCGCAGACTTGGCGGACAGCCGCCGAGGTCGATCGGACTGTCTGGAAGCACTGGCTGACAATTGTTCGACCCGACACAATCGCCTCAAACACCGGATTTGTGTTCATCGGAGGTGGTTCCGTGAAGTCCGCAGCCCCGGACAAGGCAGACGCCTACGCAGTGGAGGCCGCAATGGCCACTCATTCGGTAGCTGCGGCACTCTCCGGCATCCCCAACGAGCCGCTCACATTCCACGGCGAAACCACGAGCCGCAACGAGGACGGAATCATCGCTTACACTTGGGCGAAGTTCCTGAAGACGGGCGACGAGACCTGGCCCCTGCGGCTACCCATGACCAAGGCCGTGGTTCGCGCGATGGATACCATCACGGCATTTTCTGCCACCCAAGCGGGTGGTGGGGTCAAGGTGGACAAATTCTTTGTGGCCGGTGCCTCCAAGCGCGGCTGGACAACGTGGACCACGGCGGCGGTTGACAAGCGAGTGATCGGAATTTCGCCCGTCGTCATCGACGTCCTGAACATGACCAAATCCATGGACCACCACTTCCAAGCCTACGGTGCCTATTCGGAAGCCGTGCAGGACTACACCGACATGGGATTGATCGACCTACCGGACAGCAAGGAATACCGGGCACTGATGAATATCGAGGAGCCCTACAGCTACCGTACCCGCTACACGATGCCGAAGCTTGTGATGAATTCAGCCGGAGACCAGTACTTCCTCCCGGACTCGTCGCAGTTCTATTTCGACGATCTACCGGGTGAAAAGTATTTGCGGTACGTCCCCAACACCAACCACTCGATGGCCGGTTCCGATGCCGTGCAAAGTATGGTCGCGTTCTACGGTGCGGTGCTCAACGGCCAACCCCGACCCAAGTTTTCCTGGACGTTTGAGAAGAATGGCGATATTCGCGTCGTCACCAAGGACAAGCCCGCCGAGGTGAAGCTGTGGGCAGCGACGAATCCGGAAAAGCGTGACTTCCGGTTGATGACAATCGGACCGGCCTACAAATCCAGTGTGCTGCAGGAAGCTGCCGGAGGAGTCTATGTCGGGCATGTGGAGAACGCTGGGAAGGGTTGGACAGCCTATTTCGTCGAGCTGACATTCCCGAGCAGCGGCAAGTATCCCTTCAAATTCACCACCGCCGTCAGGGTGACGCCGGATACATTGCAGTACCCGGCACCCAAACACAATGGAAAGTTAAAGGATCTGCCCTAGAGTCAGGCGGACTGTTTAATCCTTGTAGGCAGTGCCGTCGGGCTTCACGGCGAATTCAACCGTCTTGGAGCCCTTCTGGATGGAAGCCTCGTAGGCTTCGACGCCTGCGGATTTTGTGAGTGATTCGACCTTGGCGATCTTATCCTTGCCAGCCTTCTTTTCGATGGCGGCCTTGGCTGCTGCGGGGAGCGTGGCCAGATCGACTTCCTGCTCTACCTCGACAACTTTACCTGTTTTGTCGATCAGCAGGTCGCGGCTCTTGCCGTCCAACTTGGTTTCGATTTCGTAGAGGGTTTTGCCCTTTTCGGTCTCAGCGGAGATACCAACCAGAGTGGCGTTCTTCAACTGATCCTGGGCGGATTTTTGGACTGCGGGGGGAAGGTCTTCCAGCTTCATTTTCTTCTCGGCGGCCACTGCGATCGAAAGCGCGGCGACCGCCGAAAGAATCGTTACGATTTTCATACTTCGGATTGTGGGCCCGAAGGCTGAAAATTCAATGAACCACTACTGGGCAACAGTAAGAATCGTGACGCCGTCCTGGCTGGCTGCGCCGTTCACCATCACCTTCAACGAGGTATCACCAGCGGGGATTCCCGCCGGCAAGGTTACGTTGATCTGGTAAAGGCCAGCAGTCATGCCCGGAGTGACGCCCGCGTAGGTCACGCTGGCCGGAGGCAGTGCCTTGCCGCCCAACATTACGGTCACGGGGTTGACGGTCGCCGAAGCGGCAGTCGCCAGAGCGGCGGCATCCAAGTGGGCCGCGGTGTCACCAAGACCGGAGGCGTACAGTGTGATGCTGTCGCCCGGCTTGGCGGCGCGCGCACCCTTGACGGCGGTCGAATCCGCAACCAAGGTGGAGGTGCCGGAGATCTGCGCAATCACCTTGGAGCCATCCAGCGTGAACAGGGTCGGAGCGGCCGCAGCAGCCTGGACGGTAACCGGGGAACTGCTGAAGGGAACAATCCCGGTCGGATTCACAATCACCCGCACGTCGGCTGCACCGGCGGCGGTACCCGTCGGAACCACTGCGTTGATCTGGGTGGCGCTGGCATAGAGAATGGGAGCGCGAACCTTGTTCACTTCCACTGCCACGCACGACAGGGCCTGCGGAACCAACTTTGCGGACAAGTCCTCTGCCATTACTTGGCGAGTAACGCCCGTCGACTGGAAGCCAGTACCGAAAATGCTGAGCAGGGAATTCGGTGCCAAGGAGCCCGTAAAGGAGGCCGAGCTCACAGCGGAAGTGATCGTGGGAATGCCGGGAATGTTGCAAACTGCCGGGGGAACCACCATGCTGGCGTTGTAAATCCTGTCGTTGGCATTGGTTCCGTTGCCATCGGCCGCATTGCCGGCAAGATAGAACACGATATCACCAACCGCTCTCGTCGGCGGAGTCCAATCGACCGAGAAGGTGTATCCTGCACCGACGGCTGTCACCGGAGCAGCACGGTGGGAGACGAATTCGACGTCGCCGCCAAGGCACGGAGCATCCGGACCCGCCAAACAACGGACACGGTTGTCGGGAGTTGCAGTGAACGTTCCAGCCTGCTTGGAAACATTGCTAGCGAGGCGGGAACTCAACTGGTAACCCCAGCGCTTTTGATCGGGGTGGTTGATGGTGATGGTGATGGTTTGCGTAACGCCCGGGCGCCACGGAGCAACCTTCATCGTCAAGGTGCCACGCGGGTCGGAATTTGCCGGGGCAAAAGTACGATGGCAGGCGGTGCAGGTGAGGCCACCGTCCACGGCGGCTCCCGTCCTGGACTGCGGCGGGCCGGTCGAGAACGCCGCCATCGGAGAGGGCGTCAAACAGGAGGCCGCTACAAAAAGCAGGCCGGAAAGGATGGAACGTGTTGGTCGAATCACCTCTCCATGGTCTCGGAGTACTAGAACGCAGTTGACAATGAATTGTAAATAAGTTGTAAAACCTACGCATGCTCGCCCCTTGGTGTGAAACCCACGGAGGCCCCTCCGACGCCACACACCGCCGTTTTACGCGGATTTACAAATTCCTGAGGCTTGTTTGACTCTCGGATGCTGGTTTCCGCATCGGACGGAAGTACAATAAATGGAAACACTTGTCCGACTTCGCGGCGTTGTGAGGGCGCCGGGGGGTGGATCGCCACCGGTCAATCGTTGGAAGGCCACGTTTGGGAGATTTCCCGCCGACCCGCGCGCCCGGCTGTTACCTCACGGGATTCCGAGCAGTCACTTACTACAACGATTTCCGAACACGGCTTGAATGACGACGCATACCAGCGGTACTGAACTCCAACCTTCCCAACCCCCGAAAGCCAAGAAGCGGGGATTCGTTTGGGCATTCTTCTTGATCTTGGTGATTGCCCTAACCGCTTATGCGGTCTGGCGTGCCGGCCAACCGGGATTGATCCCGGCCAATCCGAACGCTGGCGGACGTGGCGGCGGCGGCAGGGGTAGGGGATCCTTCGGACCTACGCCCGTCGTTGTCGCAAAGGCCAAGATGGCGGCCGTACCCGTGTTCCTGAATGGACTGGGCAACGCGCAGGCCTACTACACCGTCTCGGTCAAATCCCGCGTGGACGGCCAGATGATGTCGATCACCTACAAGGAAGGCGATTTCGTGAAGGAGGGCCAAGTTCTGGCGGAGATCGACCCGCGACCGTTCCAAGTACAACTGGAACAAGCGGAGGGTACCCAGGCCCGCGACAACGCGCTGCTCACCAACGCCAAGCTCGATTTGGAACGCTACCGGGCCCTTCTTGCCCAAGACGCCATTCCGCGCCAGCAGTTGGACACCCAGACCGCGCTGGTCGCCCAACTAACCGGCACCGTCAAGCAGGACCAAGCTGCAATCGACAACGCCAAGCTGCAGCTTGACTATTCGCACGTCAAAGCCCCCATTACCGGCCGCATCGGACTCCGGCTGGTCGATCCGGGCAACATTGTCCGGGCGGCGGACCAGAACGGAATCTTGATCATCACCCAATTGCAACCGATTTCGGTCCTGTTCACGATTCCCGAGGATAGTCTGCCGATGGTGATGGCCCAGATCAGCAAAGGCCGCAAGTTGACCGTCGAAGCATGGAACCGCGACAACTCGAAGAAGATTGCGGTTGGCGCACTCGTCACGGTCGACAACCAAATTGACCAAACCACCGGCACCTCGAAGCTCAAGGCCGTGTTCGAAAACAAGGACAATGCGCTGTTCCCGAACCAGTTCGTCAACGTCAAATTGCTGGTCGACACGCTGGCCAACCAATTGGTAATACCGTCCGTCGGCTTGCAGCACGGCCAGCAAGGCGAATTCGTCTTCGTTGTCCCCCCGGGCGACGAACAAAAGGTCCAGATTGTCCCCGTCAAGTCGGGTATCGTGCTCGAAAATGACACCACCTCCATCGCCAGCGGCTTGGAGGAGGGTGCTCAAGTGATCGTCGATGGCACCGACCGTCTGCAAAATGGCAGCCAAGTCCGGATCCGCAAACCCGGCGAAGACGGGATGGGCGGCGGCCGCGGTCGAGGTGGACGCGGAGGTCGCGGTGGCGACAAGGGCGGCGATAAAGGCGGCGACAAGGCTGGACGGCAAGGCGGAGGTCGCCAACAGTGAGTCCCTCCCGGATTTTCATCCTGAGGCCGGTCGCCACATCCCTGATGATGGCGGGCCTCGTCCTGGTGGGCGTGGTTGCCTTCCGGCAGCTGCCGGTCTCGGCACTGCCGCAGGTTGACTATCCGACCATCCAGATCCAGACGTTTTATCCCGGTGCCAGTCCCGAGGTCATGACATCCTCGGTGACCGCACCGTTGGAAAAGCAGTTCGGACAGGTCCCCGGCCTGAACCAGATGACGTCCATCAGTTCCTTCGGGAGCTCGGTCATCACGCTCCAGTTCGGCTTGGACCTCAACATCGACATCGCCGAGCAGGAAGTGCAAGCCGCAATCAACGCGGCTGGAAGCTTTCTGCCGCGCGACTTGCCGACTCCACCCATTTACAGCAAAACGAACCCGGCCGACGCTCCGGTCCTGACCATCGCCATCACCTCCGACGTGATGCCCTTGTCCAAGGTCCAAGAACTGACGGAAACCCGCATGGCCCAGCGCATTTCGCAGCTCCAAGGCGTTGGACTCGTCAGCATCTCGGGTGGCCAGCGCCCGGCAGTTCGTGTCCAGGCAAATCCGACCGCGCTGGCATCCTACGGGCTCTCCATGGAAACGTTGCGCCAAGCCTTGGCCAGCGCCAATGTCAACGCAGCAAAAGGCAACTTCGACGGCCCCGAGCAATCTTGGACGATCAACAACAATGACCAGTTGAAGTCCGGCGCGGAGTATGGCCCGATCGTGATCGCATACCGCAATGGTGCGCCAGTCCGGTTACGCGATGTTGCCACGGTCATCGACGGAGTCGAGAACACCCGTCAGGCCGCCTGGGTCAACAAAACCCCTGCGATCATTTTGAATGTCCAGCGCCAACCGGGCACCAACATCATTGGCATTGTCGATACAATCCAGAAGCTTTTGCCCCAGATTCAGGCATCCCTGCCCGAATCGGTGCACCTGCGGGTGATCACGGACCGTACGGTCACCATCCGGGCCTCGGTGGAGGACGTGGAATTCACCCTGGTCCTAACCATCGGCCTCGTCGTGATGGTCATCTTCCTCTTCCTGAGGAGCATTTCAGCCACCATCATTCCAGGCATTGCGGTGCCGCTCTCGTTGATTGGCACTTTTGCCGCGATGTACATGCTGGATTACAGCCTCGACAACCTGACATTGATGGCGTTGACGATTTCGACCGGTTTCGTAGTCGATGACGCGATCGTCATGGTCGAGAACATCTCCCGCTACTTGGAAATGGGTGACAGCCCGATGGAGGCCGCGCTCAAGGGCTCGGCGGAAATCGGATTCACCATCGTCTCCCTCACCGTATCACTCATCGCGGTGTTGATTCCGCTGCTGTTCATGGCAGATATTGTCGGTCGCCTGTTCCGTGAATTCGCAGTCACGTTGGCCGTGACGATCATGATCTCGGCGTTTGTTTCCCTGACGCTGACACCGATGATGGCCGCCCGTATCCTCAAGCACCACCATCCCGAAGACCAAGGCTGGTTCTACAAAGTATCGGAAATCGGCTTCGTGAAATCCATTGAAGCCTATGGAGCGGTGCTGCGCGTGGTGCTGAGAAACCAGGTGCTGACGCTCTTCGTCGCCGTGGCCACTCTCGGTTTGACGGTCTACATGTACGCGATCGTCCCCAAGGGCTTCTTCCCGGTCCAGGACACGGGTGTGATCCTCGGGATTTCGCAGGCACCAGAGACGGTCTCGTTCACCGCCATGAGCGGATTGCAGCAGCGCTTGGTGAACGTGATCCTGAACGATCCCTCGGTAGCCAACGTTACATCCTTCATCGGCGTTGACGGCACCAATACGACGATGAACAGCGGCCGCATCCAAATCACGCTGAAGGGTCAGGAGGAGCGCAAGATTTCGGCAGCTGACATCATCCACCGGCTCCAGCCCAAGGTCGACGAAGTCAACGGCATCCAACTCTATCTCCAGCCCGTTCAGGACCTAACGGTGGAGGACCGGATCAGCCGGACCACCTACCAGTACGCTTTGGATGCACCGCAGAAGGAAATCCTCGACGAGTGGATTCCGAAAATACTAGACAGGCTCAAGAAGATTCCGGAACTTCGGGATGTCGCCAGCGACCAGTTGAACAACGGACTCGGCCTGAAGGTAACCATCGACCGCGATACCGCTGGTCGGCTGGGAATCACCCCCCAAATGGTGGACGATACCCTGTACGACGCCTTCGGCCAGCGCCAAGTCTCCACGATCTTCACACAGGCCAACCAGTACCACGTGGTTCTGGAAGCAGCCAAGCCATGGCAACATAGCGCCGACGCACTGAAAGACCTCCGCATCCAGATCGGCTCGGCATCCCAGAACCTGGCATCTACAGTCGCTCTGGCAGGAACCAACAGCGCACTCACGGGTGCGGCGTCGCAGCCCCAGGCTCCTCTGGGGACCTTCACCACGGTCACGCCTGTAAAAATTCCGCTAACCATCAACCACCAGGGCCAGTTCCCGGT
This sequence comes from uncultured Acidobacteriia bacterium, assembly GCA_903893525.1. Classification (GTDB taxonomy): domain Bacteria; phylum Acidobacteriota; class Terriglobia; order Bryobacterales; family Bryobacteraceae; genus BOG-234. The sequence continues at coordinate 26,247 of CAITMP010000456.1, forward strand.
GGTAACCATTTCGTTCAATCTGGCACCCAACGC
>CAITMP010000457.1 GCA_903893525.1 uncultured Acidobacteriia bacterium
AGCCTGCCCGCCCTGAAGGGACGTTCCATCGTTGATTCCGATCCGGCTTTCAGTGCGCATGTTGCCGACGTGCTTCGCTCCGCCGCCGCCGGGAGCCTGAAACCAGAGTGGTTCACCGACGAAGCCCGAAAGAAACAAGTTACCGCCTGGAACAAGGACTTCTCCCGGCGTCTGAAAAATACCGGTAGCGTGGTCCGCCTCGAACTCTTGGAAGTCAAAGTGGAGGATGGAGTCACCCGCCTAATCTATCGGGCCAAATGTGAGCGCGAGACGCTGCGGCTGACCATGTGTTTGAATGCAGCCAGGGAAATCTCCGCGCTAAAGTTGGCAACGGACTGATAGACGATCAACTGTTTCCCGCTCACGCGGTGGAGTGTGGGCCCGAAAATAATTTCCCAATGGCCGGCGGTCGCCGTGGACGGTTCACCGGGTTGGTTTCGCCCCTTGCCACGAGAAACCGGCGGTCCAGCCTCGACCCATGTCTTTCCTGCTCCGGTCGGTCCTTCTGCTGGCCGGACTGGCGTGCCTGTCGTTCCGCCTGGGCCTGAGCGCCGCTCCCGTGCGCTTCGAATCGGTCACGCTCGATGAGGTCGGGCCGGCAGCGAAGGTGGGTCTCCAGTGGTGCCCGGGGACGGCGGTGCGGCATCCGGTCATCCTCATGCTCGGCGCGCTCGACTCCAACGCGCCCCCCGCTTGGAGCACGAACCTCGTCCAAGAAGGCTGGATGCTCTGCGCCTTCTCGGTCGCCCAGCCGCCTGATCCCGATTCCGCGAGGCGGCCGCAGTGGCTGGTCTTCGACGAGCGCTTCGCGCACAGCTACCCGCTCGCGGCCCAACGCGCCATCGCCGATAGCCAGCGCGTCGCGGCCTACCTGCGCACCCGCGCCGACGTGGATCCCGACAAGCTCGGCTGGTTCGGCAGCTCTTCGACCGGCATCCCCGGCCTCGCCGTGGCCACGCAGGGCCCACGACTGGCGGCGGTCGTCGCGTTCGTCAGCACGGGTGCGTATCGCGCGTGGCTCGACACCTGGCAACCGAACGGGTTGTGGCGCGGCGGCACCAACGGCCTATGGCCTGAGACCGGACGCCTCCTCACCACGGTGGACCCGATCCTTCATGCCTCGAACCTCTGGCCCACCGCGACGCTCCTCGTGAACGGCGGGGACGACAAGGTCGTGGACATCCGTTCCGCGCGCGCCTTCGTCGAGGCGGCCCGGCCCGCGTTCACCAACGACCCGGCACGACTGCGGTTGGTGAACTACGAAGGCTTCACGCACAACCTGCCGCAGGATGTCGTGCGCGATCACGCCGAGCGCTGGTTCCGCCTCTATCTGCACCCCACCGATCCACCGCCCGGACCCTCGGTGCCCATCCGCTCGCTCGCCGAAGCCGCGCGGCAGACGCAGATCAATGCCGCTTCCCACGCGTCGGTCGTCGGGGCGGCCGTCGAGACAGCCCCGGAGAAACCCGTCGCCCTCGGCTCGCGCCTGGAGTTGTTCACGGACGACCTGCTGATCGGGAAGCTCGACGGCTGTTCACTCAAGCTGCACGAGCCGCACCCCGCGGATGTCGCGCTGCGCTTCGACGCGCCGTGGGAAGGCGCCTTCAGCGCTTACGTCACCGTGCTGCACGATGGCGGACGCTTCCGCTGCTATTACCGCGGCAATCCCGTCGACGGCCCCGACGGCTCGGAAACCGAGGTCACCTGCTACGCCGAAAGCAGCGACGGCATCCACTTCACCAAGCCCGCGCTGGGACTCTTCGAAGTCCACGGCACGCGCAGCAACAACGTGGTGCTCGCCGGCCAGGCTCCGTTCTCGCACAATTTCGCGCCCTTCCTCGACTCTCGCCCCGGGGTGCCCGCCGCCGAGCGCTTCAAGGCGCTGGGCGGCACGTCGGAGCGCGGTCTCTTCGGCTTCGTGTCCGGGGACGGACTCCGCTGGCGCAAGCTGCGCGAGACACCGCTGATCACGAAGGGCGCCTTCGATTCGCAGAACGTCGCCTTCTGGTCCGCCAGCGAACAATGTTACGCGCTCTACCTGCGCACCTGGACCGGCGGCGACTTCGCGGGGTTCCGCACCATCAGCCGCGCCACCTCGACCGACTTCCTCGACTGGTCCGCGCCGGTGCAGATGAGTTTCGGGGACGCGCCGCGCGAGCATCTCTACACGAGCCAGACGCATCCCTACTTCCGCGCGCCGCATATCTACGTCGCCACGCCGATGCGGTTCATGCCCGGGCGCAAGGCGCTCACCGCCGGACAGGCCCGGACCCTTGGCGTGGATCCCGGTTATGCGAGCGACACGGCGGAAACAGTCTTCATGACCACTCGCGGCGGCGACCGCTACACGCGCGCCTTCATGGAAGGCTTCATCCGGCCCGGCCCCGACCTCGGCAACTGGGCCTCGCGCGCCGGCCTGTCCGCGCTCGGCATCGTCCCGACCGGTCCGGCCGAGATGTCGCTCTACAAACAGGCGCACTACGCGCAGCCGAGCGGCCAACTCGTCCGCCACACCCTGCGCACGGATGGCTTCGTCTCGGTGAACGCGCCGTTCGCCGGCGGTGAGTGCGTGACGAAGCCGCTCACCTTCACCGGCCGTGGACTCGTGGTGAACTTCAGCGCCGGCGCGGCCGGTGGCCTGCGCGTCGAACTCCAGGACGCGGCCGGAAAAGCGCTTCCCGGTTTCGCGTTGGCCGACGCGGTGGAACAGATCGGAGACGAGATCGAGCGGGTGGTGACGTGGAAACGTGGACAGGATCTGAGCAAGCTGGAGGGCCGGCCCGTGCGGTTGCGTTTCGTGATGAAAGACGCTGACCTCTATTCGTTGCGCTTCCGTTGACGCCTCCGCCACGGCTGTTGGACGTCACCGAGTTGTTCCATTCGTAGATGCCGTCCGCCGGCACGAGCCAGCGGTGCTTCTGAAAGGCGAAGCGGAAGGAAGGCTACTCCGCGACGGTCGCGGAACGCGCGTTGATGAGGGAGCAGCCCATCTTCAGGTCTTTAGCCCACGAAGGGACCATTTCACGACTCCGTGGATATGGCCGGCAGGTGGGTGCCGTTCGTCCGGAATCGAGCCCTTCCTCTCGCGTGCGCCCTCGTGCGTACGCACGCGCACACAATATATGGAGGCATTTGCGATGACCGCAGAGCCCGCCTTGGCCGGTCGGTCCGGACCGGCCAAGGGCTCCCCGTCCGGATATGTTGAAAGGCAACCCCGATGAAAACAGGCTACACCCACATCACCGTCGCGCTCGACTGCTCCGCCTCCATGCAATCCATCTGCACCGACGCCATCGGCGGCTTCAACCAGTTCCTCAAGGACCAGCAGGCATTGCCGGGCGAGGCCACGCTGAGCCTGCTCCAGTTCAGTGAGTCGATCTTCTTGCAACACGAGTTCACCCCGTTGGCGGAGGTGAAACCGTTGGACGAGCACACGTTCATCCCCCAAGGGGGCACCGCGCTCTTGGATGCCCTCGGGTTGGCCATCTACCGGACCGGCAAACAGTTGGCCGCGCTCGCCGAGGCGGACCGGCCAGAGCAGGTGCTGGTGGTCGTGCTCACGGATGGCGGGGAGAACGCCAGCCGCCACCATACCCCGGAGAAGGTGGCCCAGATGATCCAGCACCAAGAGAAGGCCTACAGCTGGGACTTCCTGTTCTTGGCGGCGAACCAAGATGCCATCACCACCGCCAGAGGGATGGGGTTGGCGGCGGATCGGGCGGCGGACTTCTCGGCCACCGGGCATGGCAGCCGGGAGGCGATGCAGATGATGTCGCGGCAGGTGACGCGCGTGCGGACCAAGAAAGCCATGCGGATGTCCGTGAGCGCCGAGGACCGGGACACGCTGAGCAAGCCAAGGCGTAACTGACCAGCGGCTTCCCCGCGGGCCGGAGGGCAACCCCTTCCGGCCCGCTTCCTTCACGTGCGTGTGCACGCGCAAATAGATAGAGGGCCGCGCTGTCGCGGCGAAACCGACCTGTGAACTTCGAACTTCCCATCGCATGAAGACCGACACCACCAAAACGAAGACCCGCACCAAGACCGAAACGACCAACGAAGCCCCTAGCTTGAACGAGACGGTCTACCTCTTGAATAGGTGCATGGAGGCCAGCTTGCGGCTGGGGCGTGAACTTCACGGAGCGCTGGAAGCGGAGGGCGACAAGCTGGCGGTAGTCTTGATGGAAGAGACGAACCTCATCCCGAAGCTCACCGAGCTGAACCACCTCGTTGCGCGGATCAACCATGCCGTCAACGCCATGCCGGGCAGCGACCCGGAGTTCTGAGCCTTCCCTGGCAACCATCCCATGGACATTCTTCCTGAACTTTTGGACACCCTGTTCATCGCCAAACCGTCGGTGGACCCGTGGCCGGCGCGGTTCTTCATCCTCTGCGTCAGCAATCCCGTCAGCCCCGGCGAGCGTCGCGCAGACGACCCGACCCACATGGAACTGCGCAAGGCTCTATCCCGTGCCGGCCAGTGGAGACAGGTGATCACCGTTGCGTCTTCCGATTGGAAGCACCGGAAGCCGGGTTTCGCCGTCGCCGGAATGGATTTGGCAGATGCCGTGGCGTTGGCTCGGTCCTTCAACCTGAACACGATCTTCGTAGTCGAAGACGATTGGGTGAGCGTGATCGACTGCGGGGACGGCTCGCGAACGCCGTTGGGCCGTTTCTCCGCGAGACTCCACGCGCCGGAGGACGAGCCGAGGTGTTGGGTATACGTCATCCGGTTGGCGGATGCCGTCCTACAGGTCAAAGGGTTTCGGGACGCGAACCCCGGGCACCGTCTGGGCCAGCCCTGCTATTATGTGGGCAGGACCGGCCTCAGTCCCGAAGAGCGTTTCGCGAACCATAAAGCAGGCCACAAGGCTTGCAGGTTGGTCCGGCACCATGGGCTGGACCTGGACCGAGGATTCGTTGAGGTGCAATCGAGGCTCAGCCAGTCGAAGGCAGTGGCGCTTGAGGTCGGATTGGCGGCGCGACTGCGGAATGAGGGCCATGCCGTATGGCAGAAATAACCAGCGAACGACTCGTGAGCCGTGAAGCGCAGCAAACTGCTCCGCTTCCACGATTCTTGGCCTCCGGGGCTCCATCCGCGGGCAGCGCTTGGAAGCGGCCGTCGACGTCCACGAGGATGCGTCCTGAATGGATCCGCAGGACCCCCTACGGATGTCCTACCTCCTGCGGAGACTGACCTACGCGCAAGTTCGGGCAGAGATGCCCTAGCAAGTGGCTTTAGGGCCGTCCCCATATTCCGCGATGACCTTAGCTCGACAACAGACGGCTTTCTCACGGAATGTTTTGAGCGCCAACTTCCTCCAAAGCCTATGCCTCCGCCTAGCCCGCATCTCTCACTGGTCAGAGGCAGAGGTCGGCATGGCAAGTGCTAAGTAAGTGGCATGAAGGATGATGCAGATTCCAAGAACGAGACACCTGTCCTGACAGAGTGTGGAGAG
>CAITMP010000458.1 GCA_903893525.1 uncultured Acidobacteriia bacterium
GATCTCTTGCGCGGCTGGCCCTTTGCGTTGATGCTCTTGGCCCAATTGAGGGTGTCGATGAACGGCTCGGTCACCAGATGCTCACCCGTTTGGCGGTCGAGCAGGAAGTAGTAGCCGTTCCGGCTGGCTTGGGCGAGGAGTTTCCGCTTCTTGCCCTGGTACTCGCCATCGATCAGAATGATCGGCACCGAGGCATCCCAGTCATGGGTGTCGTGCGGAGAAACCTGGTAGTACCAGACCATCTTGCCTGTATCCGGGTTCAAGGCGATGATGGAGCAGGTGTAGAGATTGTCACCCATCCGGCTCTTTTCCGCCATTACGGGATTCGGGTTGCCGGTGCCGATGTAATAGAGATTCAGTTCGGGATCGTAGCTGCCGGGAATCCATGCTTGGCCAGTACCGTGTGCCGAGGCATACTCATCGGGCCACGTTTCGATGCCGGGTTCGCCCTTGCGGGGAGTTGTGTAGTACTTCCACTGGAGGGCACCGGTTTCGGGATCGCGCGATTGGACGAAACCGGGGTTGTCCATGTGGTCGCCGCCAATTCCCAAGATTACGTGGTTTCCGATGATTACGGGCGCAACGGTGGACGTGTAGTCGAGTTTCGGATCGGCGATTTCAACGCTCCAGCGCTCGCGGCCGGTGCGGGCATCCAGGCTGACCAGATGGCTGTCGGGTGCCTCGAAGAAGAGCCAATTGCCGTACATGCCCACGCCGCGGTTGCCGATGGTGCTACCCGTGTTGGACCTGTACTGGTAGTGCCACAGTTCGCGGCCGGTGCGAGCGTCGGCGGCCCAGACGTGGTTCGGGGCGGTGAAATAGAGGATGCCGTTCACCAGGAGCGGGGTCGCTTTGATGGTCACGCCGGTGGATCCAACGCCGTAGCGGGTCGCCCACGCCAATGAAAGCGTGTGGACGTTGGAGGAGTTGATCTGGGTCAGGGTGCTGAAGCGGCGACCCGAATAGTCGCCATTGTAAGTAGGCCACGTATCGGTCGGCTGCTGTTTCAGCTTTGCCGGATCCAGCGTTTGGGCGAACGAGGCGACCGCAAACGCGGCTGAGATCGCGAGAATATTGAATTTCATGAGTCTGGTCACCTTAACTATTTCAACGACGCGAGGAACGCGGTCACGTTGTGGATGTCGGCATCCTTGTAGGTCTTGAGCAAATCCACATGGGCGCGGAGAGGATCGTGGATCTCCACTTTCGGGGAGTCGCCATTGCGGGAAACGGAGTGGAATTCGCCGGAAGCGTCCTTCCAAGCAACGTTGAAGTCGTCGACGCGATCCAGCACGCCGTCGAATTTCTTGCCGTCGGCCATGGTCACGGTGACGGTCACGGTCGAGCGGGAGACGGCCGGAGCTGCTGCGGCACCGCGTCCACCACCACCGCCACGTCCACCGCGGCCGCCGCCACCAGCTCCGCCACGGCGGGGTTGCAGCCAGCGGCCTTGTAGGTCGTGGGCGTCATACTTTGCGCCGATCCCTTTGAGGTCCTCGGCTGGATTGTGGCATTTGTTGCAGGTGCCGGCACCATTGAAGTAGGCCTCGCCCTTCTTGGCATCGCCAGTGAGGGCATCCAGGAACAGGTAGGTGCTGCGGTGGTCGGCGGAATAGGTCTGAACATGGAGCCAGGCCACGATATCGGCAACTTGTGGATCGGTCAAGCCGAGATTGGGCATGCCCTTGTCGGGACGGCCAGCCTTGATAACGGGCCCAACCAGGAGTCCCTTTTCGTCATCGAGCATCAGAAGCGAACGGACCAAATCAGGAGCGCGGTTGGTGCCCTTGGCGGTGGCACCGTGACAGCCGCCGCACTTGGCGGTGAACAAGGCGAACCCTCGTTCCACGGATTCGGGATCCTGCTTGGACCCGGCGAGGGCGGCGGGGGACCCGACAATCGTGGCCTTCGTGCCTGGAGTCGACGGAAGTTGTGCTGCAAGGGGCAGGCTTGCGACCGCAAGAAGAGCGGCCGGAGCCAAGCAAAGACGGAGAATGTGCGTTGCCATGGGCTTGTGTAAAGTCGCTACCAGCATATCAAGGGACGCGCGGAACGGATTCCCGCGCTATCCGATCCGCACCAGTTCGCGCTGGATGGCACCGGTGACCTGGGCTGAGTCTTTGGACACGTACATGTTGATCTCGGAACGGATGCCGAACTCGGGGAGATAGATGCCGGGCTCGATGGAGAACAGCGCTCCCGGAACCACGCGGCGCTCGTCGTGGGTCTCCAAGTTATCCATATTGGCACCGGTTCCGTGAACCTCTTCGCCGATGGAATGGCCGGTGCGGTGGACGAACCATTCGCCGTAGCCATTCGCCTGGATGTGGGCACGGCATGCGTCGTCCACATGGTAACCGCGTAGATCCTCGCCGTTGGCGATGGCACTGGTGACGCGATTGATCGCCGCGTCGCGCGCTCCGGTAACGATGTCGAATATGTTGCGGACATGATCGGGAGCGTCGCCGCAGAAGCCGGTCCAAGTGATGTCGTAGAAGATGGCGCCGGGGCGGTCGAATTTGGCCCACATATCGAGCAACACCACATCGCCGGGGCGGATCGGCGAGCTGGTTTCGGGCATCGGCTCGTAGTGGGGGTCGCCCGCATGGGCGTTCACGCCGACGATGGGACCGCTGTCGGCCACCAAGCCCGATTTGCTGAATTCAGCGCGGAC
>CAITMP010000459.1 GCA_903893525.1 uncultured Acidobacteriia bacterium
GGGTCGTCAGCGTGTTGCCCGAATTGTTCAACCGCACGCGCAGCACTTTGACCCCGAACTTCAGGGTATGGCGTCCCTTAACGACGCTCAGAAAGTCCAAGTACGAAAACGTGGTCCCAACCACGGTATCGAGCGAGGTGTTCGTCAGGCCGCTGAAAGAAGCCGAGGAAACGCTCACCGCAACCGGCGCGATGCCGTAACTGTAATTGTGGTAATTCGCCCTATTGATGCCGACCTTGGCCTCGTTGAAGACGGCCGGCGAGAAGATGTGCGCAAACGAGAGCACGGCGTTGGTCGGCACGTGCGGCACCACATTGTGGGAACCGAGCGCGTCGGTCGGATTGTCGATGTAGACGTCGTCGGTGTTGTAACGCGCGTAGAGCGTGTTCTTGTCGTTGAACCGATAGTCGAACCGGATCATGCCCGAATCCTCCCGGACCGAATTGTTCGCCACCAGGGTGAGCTGGTCGGTTGTCGAATCCAGCTTCGTCTGGCCAACCGGATACGCGTCCATCAGTGCCTTCAGAACGGGCGATTTGGCGATCACACTCGCCCGGAACGCGGCGTTCGGCACAAAACTGGTCTGAGTGATGCCAAGTGTTTGCCGCAGGCCCTCATAGTTCATGAAGAAGAACGCCTTGTTCTTCCGAATCGGGCCGCCCAGGTTGGCACCGAACTGGTGCAGGGTGAACGGGGGGATCGTGGCTCCGTCGAAGGGAGACCTCGCATCCAGCGCATCGTTGCGCAAGGCATAGAAGCCGCCGCCGTGGAAAGCGTTGCCGCCGGTCTTCGAAACCACCTGGACCTGCGCACCGCCAGCCGCGCCGCTCTCCGCGGTGTAGACCGCCGTGCTGACCCGGAACTCGGCAATCGAGTCCAGCGAAATGTTCAACCTCGTTTCGGCCTTCTGGGTCTGCTCCTGGACGCCGTTGTTGTCGATGCCGTCGAAGGTGTAGTTCGCGTCGTCGATCGAGTGCCCGTTGAAGCGGATGGAGCGCTGCGAACCGTCGCCGTAATTGACCGCGCCCGGCACCAGCAACATCAAACTGGCCCAGTTCCGACCGCTCACCGGGATCGCTTTGATTTGTTCCGCCTCGATCAGCCCGCCGACTTCGGCCGAGGTCCGGTTCAGCGGATTCAGTTCCGCCTGTACCTCGATGGATTCCGAAACAGACCCGATCGACAACCGGGCGTCCAACGTCCGGGGCTGTCCTACCGCCAGATCCACTGCGCGGAATTCGGTCGCCTTGAAGCCCGGCTTCGCAACCGTCACCACGTAGGTTCCAACCGGCAGACTTGGAATCTGGTAGGTGCCGGAACCGTCCGAGGAGATCTCAAGCCGAAACCCGGTCGCCGTGGACACCACACTGATCTTGGCTCCCGCGACAACACTGTTCGCAGGGTCCGTGACTGTGCCGTTCAGGGAGGCGCGGTCCACCTGGCCGAAAACCGGAAACGCCGCGACCGACAGCAACGCAAGGAAAAGCTTCATGCCCCATGATGCGCATCCTGGAATGAATCGATGGTGAAAATCCCAAAACAGAAGGATGACAGGTGGAACCGGCTACCAGGAAAAGGAGGATTGCGCCGGCAGCGGCTTAGACAATGATCGGGCCGCGTCATCCTCGTATGGGGCCATCCCGGTCACCAGCCCATGCCGTTCCCGGATCCGCTTCAATCGCGCCCGGATCGTCTCGCGATATGGTCCCGTCAGGTAGGCCTCCGACTCGTACCGCTCCCGATACCGCCGGACCAGGTGGGGATAGTGGTGTTCCAGGAACGGGAAAAACACCCTTCTTGCCGAGGGCATCAGGAACAGCACGCCACCCGCGAACCATTGCGCCCCGTGTTCCTTGGCAGCTTTGGCCAGCTGGTCCAGCCGCTCCTCCTGGTCGGTGATCAACGGCAGCACCGGATTGGGGAATACGCCGACGGGAATCCCGGCATCGGCGAGCTTGCGGAGCGCACGCAAGCGGACATCCGGATGCGGCGCGCGGGGCTCCAGGCTTCTCGCCAACCCGGCATCCAGGGTCGTGATCGTGATGTTGACCCCGAGACGGTTGTTCCGGGCAATCTGCTGCAGCAGGTCGATGTCGCGGGTCACCAGATCGGATTTCGTCGTGATGGTCAGGTGCACGCCCCGCGCCATGCCGAAGACTTCGAGAATCTCCCGCGTCCGTTGAAAGCGGCGTTCGGCAGGTTGATAGGGGTCTGTGGCCGTGCCGATCGCGATCCCCTCGCGACCGTCGACCCGGGCCAGTTCGCGGCGAAGAATGGGACCCACATTCGCCTTGGCAAAGATGCGGTCCTCGAAATCGCGGCTGTCCCGCAACTCCATGAACTCATGCGTGTACCGGGCGTAGCAGTAGCGGCAGGCGAACTCGCAGCCCCGGTAGGGATTGATGCTCCAGCGGAAGGGCATGTTGCCCCCGGCCTTGTTCAAGATGCTGCGGCACCCGATTTCCGCATAGCTGACGACCCGCTTGGATTCCAAGGGCTCACTCTGGGCGGCCATCCGGGCAATTCCAACCAGAGTTGCGGTGGCGACGGGATGCGGTTCGGGCACCCCTTTATTTTCGCCTTTTATTCGCCCTTGTCAAGTGGCCCGGAGATCACGCAGGCGTTCACGCCGCCAATTCCCATCGAGAGCTTGCCCCCGAGACCCTTCGGAGCCTCGCAGCCCGTGTTGAACATCATCCGGCTGTGAACACCGGCGATGGAGGCGTTCAGGTCGGCTTCCGGCAGCGTGGTGGGAAATAACTCGCCGCGGCCGAATCCCAGATACTGGGCGGTCAGCTCCCAGCCGCCACCGGCGCTCATGCCGTGGCCGAACGTGCCCTTGCGGGCAGTCACCAGCACGGATTCGGGGAAAATGGTGCGGAAGGTTTCCACCTCGGAGAAATCGCCGGGCGTGGCGGTGGCGTGGAGATCCCACGACCCCATGTCGGCGGGTTCGGCACCGGCGTCGGCCAGCGCTTTGCGCATCGCGATGGTGGGCCCTTCCGACGAGGGCGTGATGATGTGGTGCGCGTCCGAACTGACCCCGACCGCCAGCGGCTCCATGCCGAGTGGTTTGAAGCCTTTGGACAGGCAATAATCCATGTCGCCGACGATCCACACAACGGAACCGCCCGCCACGTGCGTACCCTGGAGCTTGGTCAAGGGTGCCGAAAGTTTGCCGTCGGCCGCAAGTACGCGCGCCGAATGGAACGAGCCGACCGTAAGCGGGTGCGGTGGCGGGTCGGTGGCTCCAACAACCACCAGCTTGGCCTCGCCCGATTGGATCGCGTTCATCGCCAGTTTGAGGGCCACGCCGAACGTGGAACAGGCCGCAACGGGTGCAAACGCGAGGCCGTGGATCTTGCCGAGAATCGAAATCTGGGCGGCAGGCGTGTTGTGGATGTTCCAAATGACGTTGGCAGACACCTTCCACGGAACTTCTGGAGCCCCCCACTTCTCCTGCAGCCGGTTGCGGCGCTTTTCCTTTTCGCGGATGGCGCCCTTCTTGGCCATCTCCACATCGCCGTCGACGACCAGCCCCTCGATTTCGGCCAGTTCGTCCAGGTAGGAGCGCAACTCCAGAGAAATTGCCGTCCAGTACTTGGCCCAGGCATCTGTAGCCGCGTCACGGTCGTCAAAAGGCACCGTTTCGGGTGCAGGCGGCACATCGGCACCCGCTTCGCACAAGGCCAAGTAATCCCGGAGCACGGAGTTTCGTTCCGGATTGGCCCAAAAGCGGTCCCACTTCCGTTGGGCCACGTACAGCCCAATGCTGGCTTGGTTGATGGTGTCGAGGCTGCCGAGCCCGGTGCCAACGTAAACCTGCGCCTGGGTGCCAAGATCGCGCAATTCCGCTTCAAGCCCGGGGTTTTGTCCAAGGGCCTGAATGAACGCGCCGATGGCATAGAGCGCCGGCATGTCCATCTTCTCTTTCAAATTTTGGAAATGGCGCGGGGCGAAACGGGCATTGATCCATTCGCGGTAGTCGTCCAAGCGAAATTCCGGCACGCCGACGAGAAAATTGTCGGGGCCGAATCCGTTGAACGGCTGGAGCCAAGTACCCGCCGTCCCCAGATTCCGTTCAAACGCCTCCACGTTGGGCGACTTCGGGGCTACAACGCCCCAACCGAAAACGCCGGTCCTGACTCGACCGGTCCCTATTTGTTCCAAGTGTTCTCCAAAACCGACAGGGCGCACATTCCTTAAGGATATTTCATATGATGGTTCCGGTCTGGGGAATGGGGTGTGGAATAGTGGCTCGTGCTAAAACGGACGGTATGGAACAAGCCGTCGCCCGTGCTTCAAAGATCAAGTTGCTGTTGATGGATGTCGATGGGGTGCTCACCGACGGAAAGGTCTATTTCCTGCCCGGGCCGGACAATACGGTGACCGAGCTCAAGACGTTCGATTGCCAGGACGGAATCGCGCTGCAGTGGTGCAAATGGAAGGGCATCCGGACCGGCGTGATCAGCGGGCGCAAGTCATTCTCGACGCAGCAGCGGGTGTTGCAGGCCCATATGGACTATAACTACCAAGGCTTCATCGAGAAAATCCCGATCATCGAGGAGATCATGGCGGACGCCGGTGTGTCCAGCGACGAGATTGCGTTCATCGGCGACGATCTGACGGATGTGGTGGTGTTCCACCGGGTGGGGCTGGCGATTGCGGTTGGCAACGCCCGGCCCGAGGTGAAGCGGGAGGCACATTACGTAACTCCATCTTCGGGCGGGTCGGGCGCCGTGCGGGACGCGGTGGAATTTATCTTCCAAGCCAAAGGGCTGTGGCGGGAGATACTCGACAAGTACGAAATCGCATAATCTCCCCGGTCAGCGGGTCACTTTTTCGCGAGTATCTTCTTCTCTGCGGCCAGGTCCATTGCCAATTTCAGGCCCTTTTCGGCGTGGGCGTCGGCAGGATACTGTTCGAGCGCGATCTTGAACGCCTTTGCTGCGACATCGGGCTTGTGGTTCTTGAGCGCGAGTTGGCCCATAGCCTCGGCGACCGGGCGGGGATAGTAGGGCGGCTCGGAGTAAGTGAGGCGGCGTTCGGCCTTCGAGGCCGCCTCGAGGGTTTTCAATGCCTTGTCGGTGTGACCTTCGACGGCTTCGATGTGGCCAGAGAGTTCGATGCGTGCCGCTTTCAACTCGGCGGGCTCGGGTCGCTTGACGCGGGTGACGAAATCGGCCATGGCGGCCTCGAATTCCTTTGCCTCCGCCTTGGCCTCCGCGCCCTTGCCTGAATTTGCATAGGCGAGTCCGCGGGCCCAATGCATCCAAGCTTGCTGGCGGGGTCGCTTGATCTCCGGGATGAGATTCCCTTGCAGAATCTCATCCCACTTCTGGAACTGGACCAATGCTTGGAGCATGGCGATCCAGCCCTGCCCCATGGCGCTTGTGGTCAGGTCGAGCGAGGCCAGTTGGCCTGGATTCTCTCCGAAACCGAGGAGTTCCTGCGCGTTGGCAACAGCGTCGTCGAAGCGGCCGGAGAACGAGTACGAGGTCGAGAGGTAGTGGACATTGTGGCCATGGTGGCCTTCGCCGTAAAATTTGTCCTGCTTCATCCACGAGCGCTCGTTAACCGCGGCATCGGAAAAAGACTTCACAGCGTCGTCCCAGCGTCCAGTTTGCGAATAGATGTGGCCGGGCATGTGGATGGCGTGGGGGATGTTGGGAACCAGTTTGGAGTACTTGTCGCAGCTGGGCCAAGCATCCTTGACGAAAGGTGCTCCCTCGAAGCCATGAATAACGTAGTGATGGACGCCGGGGTGTTCGGGCGCGATTTTGAGAAGGTCGCGGAGGATGGCCACGGCCTCGGTGGTGCCCGGGGCGTTGGGATTCTTGTCCGGCTCGGAGAAGCCGCGCATGATCATGAGCGAGAGATCGAGGCGGCCTTCGATGTCGTTGGGGTATTTGGCCACGACGGCTCTGAGACCCTGGGCGAAGGCTTCGTCGGGATCGGTCGCGTTTGGATCCCGGCGGGCCGCAATGGAGGCGACATAGAGCTTTTCGAGATCCGAGGCCGCGCCGGGCACGGCGGCCAGTTCAACGGCCTTGGCTGCAGCGGCGCGGGCCCTGAGCATGGCCGGGGAAGGTTTGGCCGGGGCGGCTTTGCCGCTCACTTGTTCGAGTAGGTCGATTTGGAAGCGGGGACGCCAGTCACCGCCAGCCACCATTGCGACGCCCCATTGGGGCATGGGGGCCTTCGGATCGAGCGCGGCTGCTTGGAGGAACGAACGCTCGGCCTCGCGGGCCCAAAAGGAGTGCATCTGGGCGAGCCCCTGGTCGAAGAATTTCTGCGCCTCGGGACTGGAGGTGGTGATGGGCAGGTGGACATTGCCCATGCCTTCGAGAAGCTTGGCCGGAAGCGTAGGCGCGATGGCCGAGGGTGGTGGCGCGCAGTTGTCGGCCTTGGCCGGTTTGGGGGCTTGGGCGGCGTTTGCCAGCGGGGCAACTGCAAAAAGAGCAGCCAAGAGGGCGGGTGTGATCCGGGTTTTCATTTCTCGAGTTCCTTTTCAATCAAGCGTTGCAGTTGCTCCACGCGCCAAGTGGAGCCATCGACACGGGCGGCCAGTTTTCCATCACGGCTGATAACCGACGTTGTCGAATTATGACCGATGGAGCCCTCGTCTGTCCAATAGACCTCGCCCAAGGCGGCGGCGGCTTTCGACACATCGCCGGTGAGGAAGAGCCAGCCTGGCGTGGTGGCGCTCCAGCGGCGGGCGTATTCGGCGAGAACAGGGGGCGTATCGAACTCGGGGTCCACGGTGATCGAGACGAAAACGACGCCAGGACCGACACGTTTCCTCAGAGTTGCAAAGTTGGCGGCGAGCCGTGGGCAGACGTCGGGCAGCGGACAGCGGGTGTAAAGAAAATTCAAAGCCACTACCCGACCCCGTAGGTCGGACAGGCGGACCGGGTGCCCATTCTGGTCCAGCAGGTTGAAATCGGGAAGCTGTTCGCCAATATTGCGCTGGCCCTTGGGCGGAGGAATCGGAACGTCCGGTTCTCCAGTCCGGCGGATTCGGCGGGCGACGGATCGGTTGCGGCTGACGACCAGGTCGAATTCAATGCGGATGCCGGGATGCAGATCCGCCAGGTCCTCACGGTTTTCCACGCGGAAGGGCATGGTCATGGCAGGCATGGTGTTACCGATTGGCCTGTGGGCGACCAACATGGTCCGGGTGAGTGGGTCGAGGGCCACAACGATGCCATCGACGTGCAGGGTTTTAGCTTGGAGCGCGCCGGCTGCGAGGAGAACCATGAGTAGGGCCGGCGGTCGGCTGGACGACATGCCCCAAGTGTAGCGCCGGGGCGGCGAGACCGGGAGTGGGTGTACCGGCAGCGATTGAAAAATAGCGATGGAAAGCCCAACAATTGTGGTGACGGCGTCCCGGACGGTGCAATCAAACGGACGGGTGGAGCGTCCAAGCTAAAATGATAAACGTGAACTTGCGTACCGCATTCCTTCTTTCGGCCACTGTTCTGGCCCCTGCCGCCCTTGTTGCGCAGACGACGATGCCGACTATCGCGCAGCCTCCCGTGGCTGCCGCTCCCGCCGCGCCGGAGGATCCCAACAAGGTTGTGATCACGATTGGCACAGCCAAGATTACAGTTGGCCAATGGGAAAATATCGTGGCTGCCCTGCCCGCCCAATTTCAGGCCTATGCCAGAACTGCTGGCAAACGGGCGTTCGCCGAGAATCTGGTCCAGTTGAACCTGCTTTCCGCCGAGGCGGCGAAGGCCGGATTGGACAAAACACAGAAAATGCTGGAACAGTTGAAGTTCCAACGGGAGAACATGCTGGCCCAGGCGATGTTCGAAGAGATCCAGAAGAACGCCAAGATCGACGACAAAACCGTCCAGGATTACTACGACGCACACAAGAACGAGTACGAAAGCGTTGTCGCGAAGCACATTCTGATTCGGGTGAAGGGCGCTCCGATGCCAGCACCCGAGGGTCGGCCGGAATTGACCAAGGAACAGGCTCTGGCCAAGGCACAGGATATTAAGAAGCAGTTATCCGCTGGCGGTGACTTCGGCGCGATTGCCAAGAAGGAATCCGATGATACTGGATCCGCCGAAAAGGGCGGTGACTTGGGCGAGTTCCGCCGCGGGATGATGGTCCCCCCGTTCGAGACCGCAGCTTTTGCCCAGAAGGTCGGCGAGGTTGGCGAGCCGGTTGAAAGCCCGTTCGGCTACCACATCATTCAAGTGACAGAACACAGGCAAAGCCGATTTCGGAAGTGCGCGCGGATGTGGAGAAGGCGATGCGCCCGGAACTGGCAAAGAAGTTGGTGGACGATCTGCGCGCGAAGGCGACGGTGACCATTGACGACGCATTTTTTGGACCAGCACCGGACAAGCAACCGCCGGTTATTGGTCAGCCGGTTCCGCGCCCGCAGTAGTTGCGGCGAAACGATTGGAAGGGAGGGCCCGGATTTCCGGGCCCTTTCTGTTATCCCATCAAATCGGCAAGGCTTTGCGCGTCGAGTAGTTTGAGCCCGAGGAGTTCCAGTTCTTCAGAGGTCCTGGTTGCAAGGCGTTCCTCCATGGACTGCGGAAGCGGGCCGAAACGCTTGGCGATTTGGCGTCTCAGGAGGAGCCTTTCCCCTTCGGTTACTCCTTCGGCCAACCCTTTGGCCATCCCATCGGCCATCCCTTTCGCCACGGCCCTTTGGTAGCCTTGGGCAAAGATCTTGTTTTCCATCAAGTCGACAATGATCGGCACGTTTTCCACCTCCTCCTGAACCATCTGTTCCAAGCCGCGAAGGCCGGCAAGGATGCACAACTGCCCAATTGCCTCGTCCCGTTGCGAAACGCTCAGGCTCCCAATCCTGGACATGATCCTTGCAACGGCAACCTTGCGGTCAGCCAACTTGGCCAACACCGCAAGTACATTATCGCCCAAATCGGGGCTGTTGAGAAGTGTCTCGCCGTCCAAGTTCCGGAAGTCCACGAGGTCGTAACGGAAGGTCATGCCACCTTCATTGAGGAAATCGATCATCCGCAACGGTCCGCGTCCCACGTAGAGCACGATCTGCCTCGGAATTGTGCCGTGGCTGCGTCTGATGGCCAACGCGTACTCGGCCATCCGAGCCGGCATTTCGTTATCGTTGCTGCTCTGCAATTCAATGTGCAGGAGGCCGCCATCCGACAATCTGCAGAGAAGGTCCAAGCGGCGGGACTCGACCTTGAGTGTCTCCACGTCCAGCCACTGAACTACCCGACAGCCGCTAAGCTGTTGGAGCAAGACCGCCGACGGGCCCTGCAGCAACATTTTCAATGTAACGTCGAACTGCTGCAGGCCACCACCCCCAAGCAGACTTATCGGCGGGGACGGCGCAAGTTTTAGTTGTGGAACTACAGGATCCGAAGATCCCGGCCCTTCATCTCCCTCGGCTGCTTTTCGCCCAATGCACCCAGAATGGTGGGAGCGATGTCTTCGAGTGCTCCGCCCGGTCGCAGTTTGGGGGCACCGTCGTCCACCAGAATGAAGGGCACCGGATTGGTGGTGTGGTAGGTGTGCGGACCCTTGGTGATGGGGTCGATCATGCACTCGGCGTTGCCGTGGTCGGCCGTGATGATCCAGCGGCCGTTCTTTTCCTTCAGACGCGCCCAGATACGGCCGAGGCATTCGTCGATCTTCTCAACTGCGCGGATGGTTGGCTCCAGCTTGCCTGAGTGGCCCACCATGTCGGCGTTGGCGAGGTTCATCACGATGACGTCGAAATCCTTCTTGCCCATGGCATCCAGGACGATTTCGGTGACACCGTCGGCGGACATCTCGGGCTTGAGGTCGTAGGTTGCAACCTTGGGCGAGGCGACCATTTCGCGCTCTTCACCGGTGAAGGGCTTTTCGATGCCGCCATTGAAGAAGTACGTGACGTGGGCGTATTTCTCGGTCTCGGCCACACGGAGGTTCTTCCAGTTCAGCTCCTGGCAGACGTAGCCCATGATGTTGATGAGCGGTTCGCGGGTCAGCACGAAGGGTACGCCGAGGGAGCGGTCGTACTCGGTCATGGTGAGGAACTTGAGCTTGGAGGGGACCTTGGAACGGGATGGGACTTCCAGGGATTTGCTGGTGAGAGCCTCCGTCATTTCGCGGCCTCGGTCGGACCGGTAGTTGTAGAAGAAGCAGGCGTCCTCGTCGCGGATCAGGCCGACGGGTTCGTGGTTGGCGTCGACGATGGTCACCGGCTCCACAAATTCATCGGTAATGCCGGCCTCATAGGAGCGGATCATGACATCCACGGGGTCTTGGGACTTCACGCCGGTGCCAAGCACCATGGCGTCGAAGGCGCGGTCAATGCGTTCCCAGCGCTTGTCGCGGTCCATGGCGTAGTAGCGGCCGGAGACGGTGGCGATACGTCCGACGCCGATTTCGCGGATTTTTTGCTGCAGTTCGCGGACGCGGTCGACGCCGCTCTGGGGCGGAGTGTCGCGACCGTCCATAAAGGCATGGACGCACACGTCGGTGAGGCCTTCGCGCTTGGCCATACGGAGGATGGCGTAGAGATGTTCCTGGAGCGAGTGGACGCCGCCATCGCTGAGCAGGCCCATGACATGGAGGCGGTGGCCATTTCGGGCGTACGCCATCAATTCCTTCAGATGCGGCTCGTTGTAGATCTCGCCGTTGGCGATCATCATGTCGATGCGCGTCACATCCATCTGGAGAACGCGGCCAGCACCAATATTCAAGTGGCCGACTTCGCTGTTGCCCATTTGGCCTTCCGGTAGACCGACGGCCGGGCCGGAGGTGTAGACAAGGGAGCTGGAATAGTCGCGCAACAATGCGTCGTAGTTGGGTTTGCGGGCGAGTGCGATGGCATTGCCCTCGGTTGCGGGGGAGTAACCCCAACCATCAAGAATTGTGAGGATGAGTGGCTTGTTGCGCGACATGTTCGGGTTCCGGGAGGGTGTGTGGAATTTGGAAGGGCCGCCTTTGCCTCCATAAAACACCCGTGCGCGGGGCTCGGGTGCGGGGACGAAGGCGGCCCGGGGGGACATGCCTACTGGCGGAAAGCCTTGCGCCCGGGGAACTTCGCCGCTGCACCCAAGCGCTCTACGA
>CAITMP010000460.1 GCA_903893525.1 uncultured Acidobacteriia bacterium
GCCGGCCAAGTTGGAGAAGGATCCGGAGGACCGGTTCCTGAGCCGTGCACCGCGCTTCCGGATGGATGGGGAAATGGTTCGCGATTACTCGCTGGCGGCGAGCGGCCTGTTGTCTCCCCAAATCGGCGGTCCGAGCGTGAAGCCCTACCAGCCTGAGGGCGTGTGGGAGGCTGTGGCGATGGTGGGCTCGAATACCCGGTTCTACAAGCCGGATGCCGGAGACGGACTCTGCCGGCGGTCGGTCTATACGTTCTGGAAGCGCAGCGCTCCCCCGGCCGCGATGGAAATCTTCAACGCTCCGACCCGGGAGCAGTGCACCATGCGCCGCGAGCGCACGGACACGCCGTTGCAGGCGCTGGTCACGATGAATGACATCCAGTTTGTCGAGGCAGCGAGGGAACTCGCCGGGCGGGCCATGCAGCAAACGCCCAACTTCGACGAGCAGCTGGACATGATCACGCTGCGCCTGATGGTGCGCCCCTTGGCATTGAAGGAAAAGACGATTGCCCGGAAGTCTTTTGATAAATTCCGCACCTACTACTCGTCACACGAGGACGACGCGAAGAAGTTCCTCGCACAGGGCGAACGCAAGGCCGATCCGGCTCTGAAGCAAGCAGACTACGCCGCGCTGACAATGCTGGCAAGCCAGTTGATGAACTTGGATGAGGTACTGAACAAGTAGTCTAGTCGCGATCAACCGAATAATGGCGGCTGAGCGTTGGGACCGACGGGTCCTTGTCGCTGGCTTTGGGCTTGGTGATCTCGTACAGCCGAGCCCGAACATCTTCATACTCGGATGTGTTCACGGTGTACTCGGAACGCTGCGGCAGGAGCTGTTCGATGTCCTTTTGGGTCTTCTCGATCCGCTCCGCAGTCTGCGGGTGAGTCCGGAAGAGTTTGGACACCGCGCCAGGGCTCTTTCGCTCTGTGGATTCCACCCGCTCGAACATATCCACACTGGCATTTGGGTCGTAGCCTGCCTTCCACAAGTACTGGATGCCAAGCAGGTCGGCCTCGGACTCGAACGCCCTCGAAAAGTGGAAGAATGCCATCGGCGCTGTGATTCCCGCGAGTTGCCGGACTGCCAATCCAGCAATGCCTCCGAAAACCGAGAGCGGGATTGAGCTCAGGTTGATCACTTGCTCCCGAGTCGCCTGGCGGGTCGCGTGCCTGGCAGCCGCGTGTCCCAATTCATGCGCCAGGACGGAGGCCAGTTCCGCCTCGTTGTCGGACAATTTCAGGATTCCACTGTTGATGAAAACGAAGCCGCCGGGGAGGGTAAACGCGTTGATCTCCTCGGATTCGATCATCTTGAACGAAACCGGGAACGTGACGTCCGAATGCCGGACCAGATTTTGCCCCAGCCGGTTGAGATATTCGGCGATGATCGGGTCTTCCACCACCTTCGCCTGCTTCTCGACTTCCAGTGCCAGTTGCTTGCCGAGCGCCATCTCCCGTTCGATGCTGTAGAGGTTGACGCCCTTGGAGACGTTGCGGCTGCCGATCTCATTGGGGTCCTTGCGGTTGTCCCCGGCAAGTGCCGAAGCAGCAGGGATCAACCCAATCACGATCCACCCAATCAGGCATGCGTTGCTGGAGGTCTTCAGCACTTCTTTCATTCTGGCACCAACCGGGTTGCCGCGACGTGTCCGGCACGTACCAAAACTGTAACTTTTTGTTTTATGCATGCCGCCCCCGCACAAAAAAACGGGCCGGTTGCGGGGAGGTTCCGCAGCCGGCCCAAGACGGAGAATCCTGTCACCCTAACAGTTTTCCCCGAAACTAGCGGGTTTCGACCAGCACGGCCTTGTCGGAAGAGACCACGGCCTTGCTTGAACTCAGGTACTGTACCTGATACCAATGGGCACCCTGTCTTGCATCCGCTGTGAACTGGCAGGTGGTGCCGGTGCAGGCGAAGGTTTGGGTTGCCCCGGAGGGCTGCGTAACCAATACCTGTGCCGCAGTTGCATTGCCTGGCAGCTTGACCGCAACCTGCTTGGTTACGATTGCCGCGGGCATTACCCCGCCGAGCCGAACTGCCGGCCACTGGTGCGCCATACCGATGCCGAACAGGAATCCCATCCACTTGTAGTTCCATGTGGCATCGTTTTCCAGCGCGGAAAGGTAGACTCCGTCCGAGTAGGGTCCGCCCAGTTTGCCCCACTGCGCTCCGTAGAACTGGTCGCCAAAGGCCTTGTTGGCGGCTGTGGGATTCGCCTCGTAAGCAACTCGAACCGCGTTCTGAGCTTCTCCGTTCAACGTGCGCGCTACTGATTTGGATGCGTTGTCAGTGGCGTAGGTGCAATTCAATCGCGGGTTGAGTTTGGGCTCGCAACCGCCCAGACCCCGGAAGTAGTTCAATCCACCGGTGGCCGGATCAAAACCTGTCGTCATGATCCAGTTTGCGGTTCCCGCTGCCAGTCCGGCATAACCGGTGGCAGTTGCTCCGGTTGCACCCAGTGAGGCGTACTTCATCGCAAGGGTTTTGATTCCCAGAATGAAGGGCTGCTCGCCGTAACCGACTTCAGTGCCGCGTGCCGAACTGTATGTGCCCGTCGCAGCCTGCCAAGGCCGGTCGAGCTGGATGGTGTTTGCGTCTATCCATTGGCAGGCGTACAGGACGTTCATATTGGCGTGGTCGGTGCCATCGGCCGCGAAGGCCAGCCAACCGTAATCGGATTCGATTTGGAACGGATAGGTTCCGGAATCGCCGTCGTAGGGCGAGAACAGCGTCGCGCTGGATGCGGAGGTTGCAGTGAACTGGGAGTAGAACAGATACGGCATTCCACCCCGCTTGCCCATGACGACGATCTTCGCGTTCTGCACAATCCCTGTACCGCTTGCAAACTGCAGGCCGTTGGTGACGCTGATTGTGCCTGTGGAAACGACCGGGCAGATCGACTGGGGTACGCCTGAACCCTTGGCGGTAGTGCTGCCTTGAGTGAGGGCAAAGCTCGCCCCTGCCGGCCAATTCGCCTGCGGGAACTCATTGTTCGGACCCTTGCAGCCTTGGTCACGGGCCAACGCCTTGGTCAACTGGGCCTGCCAGTAGGACTTTTGGTTTAGCGTGTTGGGATCGCCTGTGTCGTTCGGATCGAACATCGCAGCGAGTGCGATCCATGAGAGCCCGTAGGCGGATTCGCGGGTATCGGCGTCGCAGGTTGGTAGAATTGCTCCTCCACTGTAGACTGCGGCAATTGCGCCGTTTGCGAGGTTTCGAATTGCCGGCCAGTTCTTGGTCCTGCCGTCGAGTACGGCTGACGCAACCATCCCGGTGGCACCTACGCGGCGTGGCGTCACTCCGGTCCAACCTTCGTCGAAGTCTGGTGCGGTGGCCCAGTAGTCACCGACCATCCGGGCATTGTTCTGGAACAGGCTGTATCCAGACCGGAGATAGCCGGCGTAGTGCGCCAATACCTCGTCGTAGTAGTTCGGGCCGAATTCGGAAAGCCACGTCGCCGTTTGCGATGATAGCGTTTGATTGGTCTGTGCACCCTGTACATTAGAGAAGATCTCGTCGTGGTAGATGCGGGTGTTGCTTTCGCATGAGGAAACGCCGATCGAGTCGCGTCCCGCTGTGCCGTCCGGACGCTTCCAACCTCGGACCAAATTGGCCGGAGAGTTCAGGATCGAGTACTTGAGGCCGGAAGCAATGTCGGCATCGGCGGGCCAAGGTCGGCTTAGTGTCATTGTGGTCCCGTTGGTGACATCATTGGCAATGGCGAAGTAGACAAAGCTTTTTCCAGCGTGGGTGCCTTGAATGCGGACCACCAAACCCTCCATATTGGAGTTCCAAGCGGTGCCGTTACCTGTCAGTGCCGTGGATCCTGGAATGGCGGAGACTGATCCCGCCGCGTAGTTCACGGTGCCTCCTTGTCCCAGTCCGGCGGGACAGAAGTCGGTGAGGAAGCGGCTTCCGGTGCCCGTTGTCATCACTTGGCGGACCGATGATCCGGCTGGCCACGTTTGGGCGGTCGCCGCGTGCTGCCACTGTCCGGCCCGCCACGCCCTGCCGTCGTAGCAGACGGTAAGCAGGCTGCGGCTGGCTCCGCAGATCCTTATTTCTTCAATCGGTTGCCACACACCCGGCGTGTGGACGATGATCATGGTCGGAAGGGTGCTGAAGTCCAACTTGGTTGCGTCCGCGATGTTGATGGTCAACGAGTCGGCAGTCAAAGTGGTTGATAGGGTGGTTTGGTTGACAGCGCTGGCCGAGGAGGGCGTATAGGATACGGTGCCCTGTAAATTGCTGCTCCAAGTGGGGGGACTGATGGTGCTCAGTTGCGGGCTGCGGACTTCCGCTGAATGCAGTGCCATTTGGTCCGCCCACGGCCACGGGTTCTTCCCGAATGCGATCATCGGGCCAAAGATCTTATCGGCCGCCGGGTTGGCTTGAACCACGACGCCGTTGTCGTCGGTTGCCACTGCCCCAAGCGTGACGTTGGTCGATGCTGAACGCCCCGCCACATCTGTGACCTTGAGGGAAAATGAGTAGGTTCCAAACACCAGCCCTTTGACCACCGGGTTGGCTGTGTTGGCTCCGGTCCAAACCAGGGTGGTTGGACCCGAAGTCTGCGTCCAAGCGTACGCCAGCGCGTTGCTGCCGTCTGCCATTGAGAAGCTGGAGCCGGCATCCAGTGTAGCCGGGAAACCCGCCCGCAGGGAAACCCAGTTGGACCAAGCCGGACTGCCTACAGTGCGGGCAACGGCGGCCGGGTTCTGGTTGGGGGTCGTTGCGTAGGTGGCTCCGGGAAAGTCAAAGGTGTACCCATTGCCCGATGCGTCCAGCGTGTTGCCATCGAAGCTGTACGAGGCGATTGTTGTCTCGCTCGTGAAGGTGTAGGGAGGGCAACCGCCTTCCGGGATGACCGTACCGAAAACCCGGTAGAATCCCAGTTGCGCCACCGTCGACCACCCCCCGAACATTCCGCCCGTATGCGCTCCCGCCCCTACGGTTAATAGGGTGAGGCTGCTCAGGTAGTGGCCGGTTCCATCCACATTCCAGAATTCGCACGAAAACTTCTTCAGGATTGGATCGCGCTGGATCCTGACCAGGATGTTGGTTCGACCTTGCACAGGCATGTCGCAAACGCTTGACGACATCATTTCCGCATCATCCATGACTCTGAGGACGCCGTTTGTCTGGATGGAGGCTTCCGCCCCGATTCCGCTCATCCTCCACAGCAGCGCCTCACCGCTGGCCGCACCCGGTGTTTGCCAGTTGTGTAGTTGGAATTCCACCCGCCAGGGTTGGTTGGCGGCGAAGTTCGGATCGTTGACGAGGGAGCTGAATGTTCCCGGCTGCAGTGTCAGGGATTGCCCTCCGAACATGCTGGTCGCCATCGCGACTGACAGGATTGCAAGTTTCCATGTTCTTGCGCTCATGATAGGCTCCTTTGGAGGTGGCCTCGGATCTTGATCCGTTTGGGTGAAGCCTGCCTCCACCTAAATAGTACTAGAAGTTTTAGTACCGTACTAGTAGTACTAGTATATTTCCTATGTCGGAGGTATCCCCTGTTCGACGGACCCGCTGCAGCAGCTTAAACTGGGGCATGCCCCCCGACGAACGCAAAACGGCGTTCCGCATATTGCTGGCGATCAGCTTTTGCCACATGCTGAACGACCTGAACCAGTCGCTGATTACGGCTGTCTATCCGGTCCTCAAAGATGCCTTCCACCTGGACTTCTCCCATATTGGGCTGATTACCCTGACGTTCCAAGCAACGGCATCCCTCCTGCAACCGCTGGTCGGGACATTCACAGACCGAAGTCCGAAGCCGTTTTCGCTCGCCATCGGCATGGGGTGCACGTTGCTGGGGTTGTTGCTGTGGTCGTTTGCCCCTACTTACACACTCCTGCTGGTGGCGGCGGGAATGATCGGGATGGGCTCGGCGGTAGTCCACCCGGAATCGGCGCGGGTGGCCCGGATGGCCTCGGGTGGACGGCATGGTCTGGCGCAATCGATTTTCCAAGTGGGCGGGAATATGGGTACGGCCATGGGGCCACTATTGGCCGCGTTCGTGGTGGTGCCGGGGGGACAGCACAGCACGGCGTGGTTTTCCATTGCGGCGTTGACGGGAATTGTGGTGTTGTCGCGCGTCGGCGTCTGGTACAAGGCCCATTTGGCTGAGCGCGCCAAGCGGCCCGCTGCGGTGAGGGATGGAAACGGCCTGCCGCCGCGCAAGATCGCGTTTTCCATGGCGATCCTCGTGGCACTGGTGTTTTCGAAGTATTTCTATATCGCCAGCATTTCGAGCTACTACACGTTCTACCTGATTGCGAAGTTCCACGTCGGTGTGCGGGACGCGCAGCTATTCCTGTTTCTGTTTCTGGGCGCGGCGTCCGTCGGCACCTTCTTCGGTGGACCGTTGGGGGACAGGATTGGGCGGCGATACGTGATTTGGGGCTCCATCCTGGGCGTGCTGCCATTCACACTGTTGCTGCCGCATGTGGGTTTGGGGATGACGGCTGTCCTCACAGTACTGATCGGACTGGTGCTTTCATCGGCCTTTTCTTCGATTCTTGTGTACGCGCAGGAGTTGCTACCGGGTCGGATCGGGATGGTTTCCGGCCTCTTCTTCGGCTTGGCGTTCGGGATGGGCGGCATCGGTGCCGCGGTATTGGGCAGACTCGCAGACGCGACGAGTGTGTTTTTCGTCTACGACGTCTGCGCATTCCTGCCGGCCATCGGCTTGTTGACGATGTTTTTGCCCGACCTTGACAAGCGTGGGTGAACCCGGTAACATCCCTCTGTGCCAGACCTCAAGCTCAGCCTCGGTTCAACCTCGATCAATTTGAAAGCATCGGGCGATCTGGTCAACAATCTCAGTCCCGGTACCGCCGGTCTGATCCAGCTGGCCGGGGAGTTGGTCCCGCTGGCAGGGCAGACCTTTGCCGAAATCGAAGAACAAACGATAACCTCGGGATTCTCCTTGGACCGACAGGGCAAGTGGACGCCGTCGGGGGTGCCCGTCACTCTGTCGGTAAAGGCATCCGCGAGCGGTACGGTCAGCATCAAGAAAGCCGGTGAGTTGTTCAGCTACCGTCTGGGCGACAATCCGAAGAAGACGGTTTCGGTTGTGGTCCCACCCGGCCGGGTCTACGTGGTGCTGACGTTGAACGCGGGGTTGTCGGTGGCGGCGGGGGCGAAATTCAGCTCGGGCGAGTTTGGTGTCAGCGGCAGCATCTCGGACAGCGATACGTTTGCCGTGTCGAACTACAAGAGCTTCCCGGATACGACCGTCGTTGCCGATGGTATCGCCCAGGCCTTTGGAAGTTTCCGGCTCCCATTCAGCGCGACGTCGATTGACGGATTGGATGACGGGGATTACCTCGATTACTCCTTCATCGGAAGCCTCGCCTTGGGCTTCGGCGCAACGTGGGGTGTCTCCGGCCTGCTGTTGGGTGGGAGGAGCGGCGGTCAAATTAAGGAGTCAGTCGACAGCAAGCTGGGTTCATTGGCGTTCGCCGCCAAGCCGACATTCAAGGCGTCGGCGGAATTCAGCATCAAGTACACCCACAGCGACACGTTCCGCGTGGTGGTTGGCCGCACCCGGACTGCACAGGCCAACAGTGCCTCCCTGTATCTGTTCCGCTTGGACAAGGGTGATTTGAAAACCCAATTCACGGCCGGAATCGAACTGGCCGCCAATGCGTCGTTCAATGCCAAATCCAACATCGGGAGCGTGGTTGACCAAGCCGCAGCTTCGATTGAGTCGAAGCTGCCCTCCGAGTTGAAAAATTTGGTGGCACCACGCATTGCAGCCGCCCTGAAGGCTCCGGAAGCCAAGTTGGATGCCTTTGTGAAGGACGTCAATACCAAGGTCAACGGCCTGTTGGACAAGGTGAACGACAAGGATGGCAATCTGAAGGTTCAGCTCCAGATCCTTCAAGAGGAGACCACCACGGACACTGCCC
>CAITMP010000461.1 GCA_903893525.1 uncultured Acidobacteriia bacterium
AGACCTGCCGCCTCCAAGGCCGCAATCCGCTGGATTACCTCAAACAGGCTGTCCGCTCACACCGCGCTGGCCTGCCAGCCCCCTCGCTCCTCCCCGCCAAACCACCGGGCTGAACTGTTACAAACACAGGCTCTCATCTGCCAGCCACCACGGGTCCGGAGTAGCGTCAGCTTCGATCTTACCGGCGTCAAAACCGAGCAAACGTCCGAGCTGAACCTGCGCATTCTCAAATGCACGGGTCTCGACTTGCGTCGATTGAGGACCAAGAAGACCGTTAAGAATATCGGCTTCCAACTGAGCAAACGCTCGGTCGTGAACCGTGCCGAGGCGAGTGAGTTCCATTTCCGTCCGCTCGACTTGCTTGTAGAGAGCGCTGTTCTCCGCTTCTTGTGTCTGAAGTTCAGGGGCGATGCGGGCCATCTTGATCAGCCAGGGGACAAAGGAGGCGGCCTCGTATGCCCGAAGAAAATGCGCCTTGGCCTTCGGCCGCAGCTCGGTTATGCCGGCCTGATTCCCGAACCATGCAGCACTCCCCGCAAGATACTCCCACAAGGCGCGGTATCCGCGAAGTGAGGAGTGATTGAGACTCCCAAGAACACTCTCCGCTTTGTCCATTGCGCCTTCAAAGTCCCCAGCCCACAACCGCATTTGGTATTCGATCTCGAATCCGACTGCCGCGGCAAGATCAGTCATTGCCGGCATCGGCGCTTGAACCGCAGCCTGCCGATCTCGAACGATATCGTCATTCACCTGTTCCCATGCTTTCTTGTGTTCCAGAAAGATCGAGAAATTTTCTAGCATGTCCGCCTGTGTCGTTTTTGACGATTGCTCAATGCCGAACTTCAACTCCGCCTGGAGTTCGGGGTGCATAAAGGAACGCTTAACGGGGTCGATCAGGTCCTCCGTAAGTTTCTCTCCAGACGCAATGACAGCGGAATAGTCGGTGAGTGACCGCGTACAGCGGCCAACAGCCTGAACCAGTCGCGTCATCACGCGGTCGTTATAGATCACGTTTGCGCCCATGCGCGACATAACGAACGATTCCTGCAGGTTGGTCGATCTCGGCAAGCTATCGAGGAACAGAAGCCGACAGGCATCCCCGGGGAAATCAATCCCGTCATACCTGTTCGCAACGATAGCGACCGCCTCAGGCAATTGGGTAAACTCCTGCTTCGAATTTTCAATGTCGGACGCTGTGAAAACCTTGAACTTCAGCGCTTTCTGAACATCATCGGCGACTTTCTTCACTGCTTTATCGCTCGGAACCAGAACCAGACTACGACCAGCGGCGCGCATCAGGTTTCTACGAAGCTCCAGACCAACCTCGTCACTAAGCGACAGCGAGGGGAACATGAAGAAGCGTCGCCCAATTCCCTGTTTATCCCACCCTTGGGGAACCGCGAGACGTTTGATGTTTTTACGTCCGGTTAGCCGTTCCAGATCGCCTCCGCCACCGAGCGTCGCAGACATGTATACACGCTGCTTAGCGGAAACGAATGGCTGGTGTGTCCATGTCGGAGGGATCAAAGGACGGACAAGGATTTCATGGAATCCCAAGAACATATTGCACGCTGGCAGATGATCGCGAATCATTGACCATGGATGAAACAGGTTGGTGTCTTCCACGTGAGCATCGAAGACCTCGATCAATTCGTCCTTTAGCTGCCCGAGGATTGGCCCAGGGAGCTTGTCAACCCACGTGCTGTCACCGGGCGTGTGCCACCTGCCGGTCAACTTCGTATAGTCGGTAAGCTCGATTATGGGCCGGAGCAGGTTACAGAGTGCCGCGTGCAGCGCCGCATTCTCCGTTCTGTCCACATGCACGCTCCAGGCCTCTGAAACGTAGTTTTCAGCCGCATGCGCATCGTCCAGAAGGATCGTCTGAGCATTGGAAAAAAAGGGCTTTGAGTTGAATAGGCTGTTGTACGTAGTAATGGCGATCCTGCCAGCGCTCATATACTCAGCCTTATCACTGGCACTATAGTTGGCCGCCTTGCCAGTAAATCCGGTAACCGAAAGGCCATATTGACTGTCCGCCTGCTCGACCACTTGGTTGACAAGTTGCCGCGTCGGGCACAAGTAGACGACGCGCTCCTCGAATTTTCTACGCCGCCATTCTGCGACCAGCAAGCCCACAAGGGTTTTGCCGCTGCCGGTCGGAAGCTGTAAGGCGACGTCCGGCGCATCGACGGCAGTTTGGCGATAGTTGCGTAAGACCTCGCCTTGGTGAAGTAAAACGCCGGGAATCTTGCGCCGAGACAAATCAAGGAGAATTTCTTCGGGACTGTCCGGGATTATGGGCCGTGGGGCCGCTTTCTTGAAGGCCATTTGCGTTGTGTTCATGATACTTCGGCGTCGGGCGTTCTCCGGCAGACCAAGACCGGTTCAAGAATGTCAATTGTGAACCGCCCCGGGTTTACTGGAGGCTCCAGCAGCCGAAAGCGTATTCACCCGAGGTAAGTGACCGGACGGTGCGGCGGGGGAGTTCAGCCCGAATATGAGGCGATTCTTTCATTCGACGGCGAGGCTTACCCCCGCAAATCCGACAGTGCCTGCGGCTCGTGCGTTAGCGGTTCGTGCGTCAGCGATTCCGGTCGTGGGCGATGTTGTTGTGCCCTTGCACGCGATTGCCATACCGCCGCACGAAAAGGCCGGAAAGACTAATTCCAGGGCGGATTCAAAGATCGGTAGCCCAATCTTCGATGCCGGGAAGAGTGGCGACGTGGTGGAACGCATGGTCG
>CAITMP010000462.1 GCA_903893525.1 uncultured Acidobacteriia bacterium
ATGGCTGTCTCGGCCAAACCGGACATCATATGCGTAACCGGGGACTTCGTCACTGTCGCCACTGGTTTTGACCGTCGCTGGTATGAGAAGACGCTGTCGAAGCTGGCCGCAGCACGACCCACATATGCAGTTTTGGGCAACCATGATGGCGGCAAGTGGTCCGGCTACGGCGGCGGCTTCCACGGACCCGGGGAAGTCACCAAAATGTTGGAGGCAAGCGGTATCGAAGTTCTTTCGAACAGGTCCGTGAGGATCGGTCCGCAAGTGTCGCCGTTGCGGCTGGTGGGGGTGCACGATGTGTGGTCGGGCTTTATGGATGCCCGAAAGGCCTTTAGCGAAGTGGGGGATGGCGAGGCTGTGGTTTTGTTGTCGCACAACCCGGACAGCAAGAAGCCGCTTGGGAAGTATCCCTGGAACGTAATGCTGAGTGGCCACACCCATGGTGGCCAAGTGGTGATGCCGATTACGGGTACCAACCCCGCCCCTGTTGCGGACCGGCGGTATGTGGAGGGCTTGAAACCGTGGAGGGATCGATGGATCCACGTTTCGAGAGGGGTGGGCAGCATCAAGGGGGTGCGGTTCAACTGCCGTCCGGAGGTCACGCTCCTGCGGTTGGCATGCGCCGACGGGTAATCGCGTGAAACTTGCGCCCGTTTGGCGACAAAAACAGTTCACTCAATTTGGATTTCAGCCCGCTCGTGGAACTTCGCTCCATCGATTCGCATCCGCAGCGTGAGAATGATGATATGCGAAGTCTCATCCGAATCGGGATCCTGCTGGGCCTCTTGGCCTGCGCAACACTTGCGGTTGCCCAGTCCCTCGGCAATGCGGGAACAGTGGATGGCAAGGTTCTCGATCCGTCCGGCGCGGTGGTTGGGACTGCCAACGTGACTTTGCAAAACACGCTTTCCGGATACAAA
The DNA here is from genome assembly GCA_903893525.1 of uncultured Acidobacteriia bacterium. GTDB lineage: Bacteria > Acidobacteriota > Terriglobia > Bryobacterales > Bryobacteraceae > BOG-234. Next base: position 921 of record CAITMP010000462.1, read on the forward strand.
CAGGTGGTGGTTTCCGGTCCAGACGGGGCATTTCGATTGGTCAATATCCCGCCGGGCGTCTACCACTTGGAGATTGCGGCGCCTGGGTTCAGCATATTCACCTCGGATGTGGCCGTCCGAAACTCCGTGCCGATCCCGTTTTCGGCCAAATTGAGCCTGTCGGGTGCCAAGAGTGAAGTCAATGTGGAGGCTTTTGTGGATGCGCTGCTCAACGATCCATCCAGCCACACGGATGTGGACCGCACGCAGCTGTTGAAGATGCCGGATTCGGATCCGGCGGGCGGGCTCAGCCAAGCGATCGTTTACAGCACTGGCGGCGTTTCCGCGGATGCAAACGGATTCTTCCATCCTTTGGGCGACCACTCGCAGGTGAGCTTCGTCGTAGATGGGCAACCGATCAGCGACCAGCAGAGCAAGTTATTTTCGACCCAGCTGCCGACCAATGCGATCCAGAGTATGGAGGCCAACACCGGTACTCCGGCGGCGGAATTCGGGGACAAGAGCAGCTTGGTGGCGCAAATCACGACCCGGTCGGGCCTTGGTTCGGGCCGTGTCTTCGGAGATGTGGATTCGCAGTTTGGCAGTTTCGGCGTCGCTGGCGGCGGGGCGGCCGTGGGTTTCGGCAACGAGAAGTTTGGCAACTTCGTGGCTGTGGGTGGGATCCAGACACACCGGTTCCTCGACTCGCCCGAATTCGTCCACAACCATGACCACGGCAATGGCGGAACAGTATTCGACCGTTTCGACTACCAGCCGGACGGCAAGAACGTATTCCATTTCAATCTGTTCGCGGCGCGGAACTGGTTCCAGATTCCTAATTCCTACGACCAGTTGATGCAGGACCAGCACCAGCGCGTGATCACTTGGAGTGTCGCACCCGGCTACCAGCACACATTCAATTCCCACATGCTGCTGACGGTGAATCCTTACATCCGCAAGGACCAAGTCAACTACTACGCCAGCCGGAACCCTTTCGACGACACACCGGCCACTCAGAGCCAAGCCCGCCAGCTGCTGAACTATGGCGTGAAGGCCGACATAGCGGGCTCGCACGGCCACCATTCCTACAAATACGGGCTGGACGTGAAGCAGACCCGGTTGCTGGAGAATTTCGCGCTCGGAATTACGGATCCCGGGTTCAACTCCCCGTGCATCGGTGCGGACGGCAATCCAGTTGAAGACACGAAACTACGGAACCCGGCGCAGTGCAAGGGAGCGAACTTTG
>CAITMP010000463.1 GCA_903893525.1 uncultured Acidobacteriia bacterium
CGCCGAGCCAGGTGGGTCATTCGCGTTGAACCGTCAGAAGGCGATCGATTTCGGATTCCGGTCCCTGCACCTGACTGCGGATTCGGCCAAGCGCGTCATCAAGGCCTATTACACCAACCCCCTGGCGAAGTCCTATTTCGACGGCTGCTCCACCGGCGGACGCCAAGCGCTGATCCTGGCGCAACGATTCCCGAACGACTTCGACGGCATCATCGCCGGATCCCCCGGCCTGTTCTACAGCGGCACGCAGATCTCGCGGGCCTATTGGATGCAGGGCTTGGCTCAAAATCCCTTCCCAGCTTCGAAACTGCCCCTGCTCGCGAAGAAGGTCTACGACCATTGCGATGCCAAGGATGGACTGAAGGACGGCCTCATCGACGACCCCCGCAAGTGCGATTTCCGGCCCGACCGGGACCTCCCGCGCTGCGCAGGCTCCGACCGCGCCGACTGCTTCACGTCCAACCAAATCCTGGCCTTGGATCGGATCTATTCCGACATGCTCCGCCAAGGCAAGCGCTACTTCCCCGGCTGGCCAGTGGGTGCCGAGGCGATCGGGCCCAACGGACAGAGCGGGTGGATCGGCCAGGAGATCGACGGCGCGACCGGCCCGGGAGCCTGGACGTCGTACGCACGCAACTTCATCCGATTCTTCGCTGCCCCCGGAACACCGCTGGCGGGCGTGTCCGAGGCCGACGCCATCTCCCGCTTCGAAGTGGACAAGGAGACAGCGAACACCATCTTCGCGCGCCAGATTCTGGACGCGACCGACCCCGACCTAACCGCCTTCAAGCGGCGCGGCGGCAAGCTCCTGATGTATTTCGGCTGGGCCGACCCACAGCTCAACGCCCGGGTGGGCGTGGAGTACTACGAGGAGGTGGTTTCGAAAATGGGGTCCACGACGCCGGAATTCGCCCGGATGTTCCTCGTTCCGGGGATGTTCCACTGCGGCGGCGGAATCGGCACCGGCACCTTCGACACGGCGACGCCAATCGTGCAGTGGGTGGAACAGGGCAAGGCTCCGGATGTGATCCAAGCCGCCCGGATCGTGAACAACGAGACGGTCCGGACACGCCCGCTCTGCCCCTATCCGCAAGTAGCCCGCTACAAGGGCACCGGCAGCATCGACGACGCGGCGAATTTTGCCTGCGTGAAACCCTGAGGGCCTGCGTCAAGCCGTAAGGACATCAGCGGCGCGACGGGGGCGCCAGCAGCTCCAAATCCTGCAAACGGTAGGACTTCTGGCCCCCCAGCACCAGCGCGTCGCCTTTGGCATCGATTGCGCCCGGACTGAAGGCATTGCCGCCGGGTGGAATTGCGTTCTGTCCATTGTCCTTGTTGATCCACTCCAGCCACCGGCCCGGCAGGAATGAGGCTCTCGTCTTGGGGCTCTCTAGGAAGGAAAAGCCGTTCGCCGAATAGGCCACCGAGCCGTTCGGGGGGACGACGACAAACCGCACTGGAGTTTCCGCCGAGGCCTCGCCGCCCAATTTCGCCCACCCGGCATGGACGCCCGTTACCGCTCCCTGGGTGAAGACGCGGAACGAGACCTCGCGTTCGGCGGACGCGCCGACAGTGATTTGGATCTGCTCCGGGGAGAACGACAATCCTTCCGCTTCCAGCCGGACCCGGAAGGTGCGGATTGCCTGCGCGTTGTTGCGCACCAACACTGACACCTCGCGTCCGCCGCGCTGGTTTACCGGAATCGCGGCGGGTGTGAGGGGCAGTACAGCGCCCGAGGCAACGCGGACCGAAATCGCATCGGTGAAGCGCAGCTCGGCGGGGCGAAGGAGGCGCGCCCGGACGTGGCTCAGCTGGGAGCCGTCGGCCTCCAGGGCGATATCGGTCCAATCGCCGGGCACAGCGGTGGATGGTACGCCGATATGGTAGGCCGCTACCAGGGGGTCCTTGCCGACGTCCTGGGTGGTGGTGAACTGCGGATTGGTCTTCAGCCTGGACCTCTGGGCGATGGCCTCGGACGAGAAGTTGGCGGCCAAAGGGTTGTCCTCGCCAATCAACAGGACGCGGGTGCTGTCGAAGAAGGCCGTGGACTCCGGGGCGTCCATGGCGAGCGCGACCCGGACCTTGCTGCCTGGGCCAGTGCCACGCGGAATGGGGAGACGGACGCGCTGTGTCTTGGAATCCCAGTCGGCCTGGCCGGGCCGTCCACCTGCGACGTACGGGCCGGAGGGCTCACGGGAGAGTTGGAGCACGGCCTCTCCCCCGACAGGGGCTGAAAACTCCATGGCCAGAACGCTGTTCTCGTATTCCATCGCGGTCAGTTCGGCAGTGGCGTAGACCAGATGGTCCACCGTGGCAAAGGCGGTGCAGGCCTTGCAAAGCGAACCGGCCATCAGCGGGATGTTGACTGGTAGCCAAATCGCGTCGCGAGCTGGTACGGTCACCGACGGGAGGACCACCGGTCGGCGGAGGTGCCCGGTGGCCTTCAGGTCACCCGTCCAGGGCTTGGGGCCGGAATTGGTGACAGATACGAGGGAGAGCCCCTTCGACGAGACAAACTGCTGGGTGACGACGGTCTCCACCGGGATCTTGGCTGCCGCGCCGGGCAGCGGTGCCAGATTGGAGCCAGCCGGGGCCCAATAGTGCGTCCATTGGGCACTGCGACGGACAACCGCCGCTGCGGGTCGTTCCTGTCCGGCGAAACCGATCGCTCCGGCCTTGTAGCCGGTCGGGCCGAGGGTGTCGAAGACATCGGTCCAGACAAGTGCGGGCTTGCCGGTTGAGAAGAGCTTGCGGGCTCGGGTCAGTGCGTCAGGGACGAGTGCCGAAATGCGCGCGGCACCGGGGACCGGGTCGGCAAACGGACCGCCGTGGGCTCTACGGAATGGCTCAAGCCTTGAGGGAACTGAACCCTCAAGTTCCGCTTCCATCTCCAGGCGTTTCAACAGGCGAGCCAGTTCCTCGATCCGAACCGGCTCCAGTGCTGTTGGGATTGCAACCCTGGAGATGCCGATTTCCTTCAGCCAGACCAGCCGGGGTTCCCAAGTCTCGCGCGGCAGGGATTGAAGCGGGAACTCGACGGATTCC
>CAITMP010000464.1 GCA_903893525.1 uncultured Acidobacteriia bacterium
GAGTCCGGAATGGCGGTGTTCGTCGTTGTACCAGTCCACGAACCTCCCGGAGAATGAGCGGGCGTCCTCGATGGACCCGAAGCGCTCCGGGAAGTCCGGGCGGTACTTCATGGTCTTGAAGTGGCTCTCCGAGTAGGGGTTGTCGTCGGAGACATGGGGACGGCTGTGGGTTTTGGTGACACCCAGGTCGGCCATCAGGAACGCTACGGGCTTGGAGGTCATGGAGGATCCCCGGTCGGCATGGATCGTGAGTTGGCCGTTGACGATTCCCTGCGTGGCGCACGTTTCGGCGATGAACTGTTTGGCCAGTTCGGCGCAGCCTCTTTCCTCGGGCCGGAGCACCATCCGCCATCCATCAAGCGTGCCCAGCGGGTCGCGCAACTCTCGGAATGCGAACAACGAAAAGGCCGGAGATGACACGTCGAGTGAAGTCTGCGACGCCAACGCTAGGCGAAGTTCGTCGATCACGCGGTCTCTGCCCACGTTCTTGATGAGTCTCATGATGGAGAATGCCGGAGCCGGGGGGCGGTATTGACGATAATTGTCCGTGTTTGTCTTCCGATTCGAGGGTGTCCAGAAAACTGTGTAAGCATTCTCCGGGGGAAAATAGAGGAGAAGAGCATGAGGACGAAGAAGAAGGACACAAGGGAAAGCGACGAGGCGTTGGACCGTCTGATGGGGAACGCCCGGACGTATGAGGAAGTGCAGGGGGTGATCGCCCAGCTGACCAAGGCTGTGGTGGAGCGGGCGCTGCGCGGGGAACTGACGGCCCACTTGGGCTACTCCAAGCACGACCCGGCCGGAGCCAACAGCGGCAACAGCCGGAACGGGACGACGAAAAAGACGCTGAAAGGCTCGTTCGGCGAGATGGTAATCGAGACGCAGCGGGACCGCAACGGCGACTTCGAGCCGCAGTTGGTGAAGAAGGGCCAGCGGCGCTGGCCGCAACTGGACGGGCAGATCCTTTCGTTGTACGCGTCGTTGTACGCGCGGGGCCTCACCACGCGCGAAATCCAGGAGCACCTGGAGGAGATCTACCACACCGAAGTCAGCCCGGCGCTGATCAGCGAGGTGACCGACGAGGTGACCGACGAGGTGACCGACGAGGTGCGGGCATGGCAGAACCGTGACTGCCTGAATCAAGCATGGAACCTTTTTACGGGGTGCTGACGGAACTGCGCAGCCGGGGCGTCAAGGATATCTATCTGGCGTGTGTGGACGGGCTCAAAGGGTTCCCACAGGCAATAGAATCCGTGTTTCCGAAGACACAGGTTCAACTTTGCATCGTCCATATGATTCGCGCAAGCCTGAACTACGTTCCGTGGCAGGACCGGAGGAAGGTGGCGGCCGACCTGAAGAACATCTACCGTGCGGCGACGGCGGAGGAGGCTCTGCGGCAATTGGAGGCATTCGAAAAGGCCTGGACGAAATACCCGGCGGCGGCGAAGCAGTGGAGGGAGCAGTGGGATCGGGTGGTGCCGTTCCTCGAGTTCCCGGAGGAGGTGCGGAAGGTGGTGTATACGACCAACGCGGTGGAGTCGCTGCACATGTCGCTGAGGAAAATCATCAAGAACCGGGCGTCGTTGCCGTCGGAGGAGGCTGCGATCAAGCTGCTGTACCTGGCCTTGGACAAGAGGTCGAAGAAATGGGAGACGGTCCAGGGGTGGAAGCAAATGCTGAACCACCTGGAGATTGTCTGCGGCGACCGGATGCGGGAGGCCGGGGTGCGGATCTAGCGGCGGAGGCACGGAAAAAGCTCGGAACCCACCAGCAGGATGGGTCGCAGCGATGTTTGTCTACGACCGGACAAGCAAAAGCGAGTTAGCCCCGAAGATGTTTACACAAATTCGCGGAAACAACCTCCAATTCTACAGCATTGGCAGTGTTGCCCGGATCCCGTCCAAAGCCGTGGTTTGCCTCGCGACCGGCACCAAAGCTGCCAACCCGCGCGAAGAGGTGGCGACCGGCACCAAGGGAATGACCCAGCAGTTGGAAGGGTATCTCGTTCTCCAACCCCCGCAAGTCCGGGCCGGACCTAGACCGTCACAACTATTTTCCGGCGACAAAAAATTCCTGCAACTCTAACAAATCACGGCCCGCAGCCGCCTCTCCCAGCTGTCCCGGTCGCGCCCCCTTAGTTCGTTTTCCACCCCCTGCCGCGCTAACCTCATCGCGCGATGGAAAACTTGACCCATACCTCCAACCCGACCCAAAAAACACCCCGCACCCCGGCCCAAATCGCCGCCTCCCGAGCCAACGGATCCAAATCCAAAGGCCCCGTAACCCCCGAAGGCAAATCCATCTCCGCCAGAAACGCTGAGCGCCACGGCTTCTTCTCCCA
>CAITMP010000465.1 GCA_903893525.1 uncultured Acidobacteriia bacterium
ATCCGGTTGGAGTTGAAATTCCGGACGGCATTCAATTTTCTGGGGCCGCTGACGAATCCGGCTCGGGCAGAGATGCAGGTGGCCGGGACTTGGTCGGACGCTGCTGCAAGGAGGATTGCCGGAGCTGCCGCCAGGTTGGGGCTGCAGCGCGGGTTCTTCGTGCACGGGTCGGACGGGCTGGGCGAGGTGACGGTGACTGGTCCGTCGACAGTGTTCTCAGTGCAGGGCGGGGAAGTGGAGGAATGCACCGTGACACCGCAGGATTTCGGTTTCGCGCCGCGGCCATTGGTGTCTGTGCGCGGTGGCGATGTCGGGTACAACCGGGACCTGGCACTGGCGATTCTGGAGGGGCGGGAATTGGGTGCTCCGAGGGAGATCGTGCTGGTGAATTCCGCAGTCGCGCTGGTGGCTGCCGGCAGGGCGGGGGATTGGCTGGAGGGTGTGCGGTTGGCGGAGGAATCGTTGGATTCCGGGGCGGCGTTGGGTAGGCTGGAGTTACTGCGGCGGGTTACGAACGGAAGTTAGTCGAACGCTGGCTTATCGTTGAAACATCCCGCAATCCACAGTTTCGCAGCCGCCCGCCACGGCTCTGTCGATGGCAGCCAAGATCAAAGGAATCTTCTCGCGGAGAATGGGAAACTCCACGGATGATGATACAACAACTGCCAGTTGTCTCCCCTGCAAATTTTGCTCGAACGGAAGTGTCTGATCACCTGTTTCGGAAGACATTTACTCCCGACGCCTCGGCGACTCGAAGAAGTTCTCCGTTCTCGCGAATGCAACAAGTTCGTGGTCGCTGCTATTCCAAAGAAACGTGGAGGAGCCATAAATCCAGCAGTGGGTACCCTTCATTCGATACCATCGAACATTGCCGACGAATTCCCGCAGTCTATTGTTCGAGAAGTCGAGGACTCCAACGGGAGCCGCTCAAGCGGGAACTGGCCTTCTTCCGAAGGGAATCTCGGAGCACCCAACCAAATCCAGCCGACCTAGACCCGGAAACCGCTCGGGATATGCCGTGATTGCGCGGGCGATCGCTTCGAAGTCGACGCCGTTGTTGTGAAGCAACGGCAAGCCGATAACCAGCGCCGTCGCGGCGATGATGGTATCAAAGCGCCACCTCGCGAGACGATCATGCCGAGTCTCGGCACTACGGTGAGATTTTCGGGGCGGTGACGGAGGGTCGGGAAGCAACCCCATGATCTCCCCGGACACAATGGCAATGGCTGAATCCATGGGCCCGGGTCGGCCAGGTTGGACAGATAGGCACGTCGCGCCGACTCAATCCCAGGTCGCAACTGCGGAGTGGAACGGTGCCACAGGACACTGTACCCTCTAATCCGCTCCGTCACAGTGACCGAAGATACGGTGATGCGACCGGTGCCAGTCCAACCACGACTCGATGTCGGCAGAGCGGTTCCTTGCGAGCCAGCACTCGGCACTGGTATCGAACAGGTATGGGCCCGGAACGGTAGCCATATCATCGCCGAATGGCTACTGATCTGCTACGGCCGGGGAGTCAAGAGGGTGGAGCATGATGCCGTCGAGGACGGCCAGGTCGTCGTCGGAAAACCCCGCAAAGGCTTTCCGGTAATTCGCAAGAATCTCATCACGACGGTGTCGCGCTGCGTCGGCGCGCAAACCTTCCGCAACCCATTCCTCTATCACAGCGCCCAAGCCAACCCTGCGGGCACGAGCAATGCCCTGAGCCTTCGCCAACGACCCGGGGGGCAAAGTCACGGTCGTCCGCTTCCCGTGCGTGGATGTATTTCCCGCCATGGTGTCATTGCCAGGATCTTGGCTCGGATACGGCGGGATGGCCGGTACTGACTTGCCGGTTCCCTGTGCCGTTGATCGTGATCCGTCGTGGCCCAGTCCCGCAAGACTGCGGCAAAATGCCCCTTGGGTGGTGTCGGTGCGGGCGAGGTCCAGCGGGCTCCGGGTTGAGACCACGGCGGCCTTGGCCACGTGGAGGTGCGCGACATTGTCTTCAGGCTCTTGTACCCGAGCAATATTTGGATGATGGGCAGGTTGACTCCGTCCTCCAGCAGATGGGCGGCGCTGCGGCAGGCCCGGAAGATGGTCCGGCTGGAGACTGGTTGGCCGGGGATATCGCCGGGGAACAGCCAATCGGCCGGGTGCTTCCACTTCAACCTCTCCACCCGCATCCCGACCTGTTAAACTCAGGTTGTCCGTTGGATTTGGGCCGCCAAAAATGACTAGAAGCGAGACGGTTGGCGCGGTTGTTCGGCTCCTTGTCGATTACTACCATCCCGAGCTGGTCTACCTGATCGGTTGGACGGCCCGGTGGGACGCAAGACCGGATAGCGATTTGGACTTCGTCGTGGTCCTGTCCTCTGTGCCAACATGGCTGCGACATCCCGCGAAGTGCTCTTCGATGGCGGCATCTACCAGCGCTTGGGCAGCATCCCGTTAGCCGTGGACATTGTGCCGTTCCGCCGCCGTACTTTCGACGAACGCAGTGGCTGGCTGACGTCGCTACCGGCGATTGCGCTGCGGGAAGGAAAGCTTGAGTATGCGTCCGACAACTCTGTTTCCGTCTCAAGAAGCGCATGAGTGGCCGCGCCTGGCTGCTCGGGACGCTTTTGTGATGGACCTTTCGCGGTCTGGGCGGGTTGTAGGGCAAGGGGATTCAGGCCTCCGGCGGCCAGCGCTGCGATCCGTGGATGACGTTGACGATTTCCACGGCATCCAGCCCTAGGATTCGGTAGACCACAATGAACGGCAGTGGCGGCAACGGTAGTTCCCTGGTACCGCTTACGCGCCCCAAGCGGCCCCGGTATGGAAACATTTCGAGCCCTTCGGCACGGCGGTGAATGGATCGGAGTACCCTGAGAGCCGATTCTGGGCTATCAAGGGCAATATGCGCCCCAATCCGCTCCAAATCGTCGGCAGCCGCGGGACCCCAGCGAACCAGCATGTCAGCTACTTCGCGAGAAACATCCGCTCAATACGTTCCCCCACCTCCGCGTGGGTCAGGTGTTCACCGCGATCCAGTTGCGCGAGGCCCTGGCGGACTTGGCGGCGGAACCACTCGTCGTGGTCTACATAGCGCTCAACCAACTGCCTCACGTAGTCCTCCTGGGGCCCGTTGTTTTCTGCTGCTACCCGGCGAAGTCTTGCCTCCATTTCATGACCGAATTGTACTTCCATGGATGCTCCTCCCGATTCATGATACCGTGCGAGACGGGTGCTGCGCGGACTAGGCCAATATGGCGACCGCTGTTGTGCGTGCCGCAGTCGGTCTTGTATTGGGCATTCCCGGAGAGGGTGTGTCCCATTGCGCGAGGAAGTCCGTTTCGCCTGTCCGGAAGATGTCTGCGACTTCCCGTGAGCGCCCGTTCACCGCTCAGCCCCCTTGGGTGGTGTCGGGGCGCAGGTAAAAACCCTCCGCGCCAACACCACTTGGGCGACGAACTCGATCACGGAGCCGGCCCGGAAGATCGTCCGGCTGGAGACTGGTTGGCCGGGGATATCGCCGGGGAACAGCCAATCGGCCGGGTGCTTCCACTTCCAAAAGGCCGCGAGCCGTTCCCGGAGCTGGTCGGGTAGCATGACCTGGCGGTCTTTGCGGCCCTTGCCGCCGCGCACCGTGATGGTGTGGCGGTCGCCGTCGAGGTCGCGGACCTTGAGCGCGGCGACTTCGGAAATGCGGAGCCCGGCGGCGTACATGGTGGCCAGTATGGCTCGGTGTCCCAGATTCCGGGGCGCTTCGAGCAGCGCCTTGACTTCGTCCCGGCTGAGGATCACGGGGAGCTTATGCTCGTGCCTCGGCATGGGGATGCGGTCGATTTCCACCTGCTTGTGGAGGGTGTTCGTGTAGAAAAAGCGCAGGGCGCACACGGCCTGGATGCAGGCGGACGCGCTGGCGCGCCGGACGTTGAGGAGGTGCAGTTGCCAGGCGCGGATCTCATCGGGGCCGAGGCGGTCGGGCGGCCGGTTGAAGTGTTTGGCGAATTCGGCGACGCAACCCTCGCCAAGTACCTAGGCCCGATCCAGCTGGTTTGAACACGGGAGCGGAGTTCATTTTTGGCTGGAGACCGCCCAGTGCTTCGTCACATTCCTGTGACCGCTTCAACCTCTCCACCCGCATCCCGACCTGTTAAACTCAGGTTGTCCGTTGGATTTGGGCCGCCAAAATGACTAGAAGCGAGACAGTAAGCGAGGTTGTTCGGCTCCTTGTCGATTACTACCATCCCGAGCTGGTCTACCTGATCGGTTCGTCGGCCCGGGGGGACGCAAGACCGGATAGCGATTTGGACTTCGTCGTGGTCTTGCCCGACGAGACATCCCGCGAAGTGCTCTTCGATGGCGGCATCTACCAGCGCTTGGGCAGCATCCCGTTAGCCGTGGACATTGTGCCGTTCCGTCGCCGTACTTTCGACGAACGCAGTGGCTGGCTGATGTCGCTTCCAGCGATTGCTCTGCGGGAAGGAAAGCTTGAGTATGCGTCCGACGACTCTGTTTCCGTCTCAAGAAGCGCATGAGTGGCTGCGCCTGGCTGCTCGGGACATTCGTTTGGCCGAACTGGCCCTTGGCGATTCCCCGCCGCTGGTTGGGGAGGCCCTTTACCACGCCCAGCAAGCAGCGGAAAAGGCTCTCAAGGGGTATTTGGTCAACGCCGGTGTTCCCTATCCGCTAACTCATGATGTGCGGCGGCTCGTTAACACTTGTGGTGAGACCGACCCCGAATTGATGGCTATTTTGCTTCCAGCAACGGGTCTGACACAATTCGCAACCCGATTCCGCTATCCGGGAGAAGACCAGCCCCACATTTCCGAGGCTCAGCCTTGGCTGTCGCTCGCCAAGTTGGTGGTTGCCGAGGTCGCTCGGCGGGTTCCAACGGACTAGCGGGTTCTGATTGCGACGGCGCTGCAATTGAGCATGGAAGAAGCGGACGGGCCGCGCGGGGCACGGCTCCAAGTGAGGGAGGAACCGGTTCGCGGCCAGGTCGTCCGCGGTTCCCCAAAAGGTTACTACTGCCCGGGAGAACTAGCGGTAAGTGCGAGCCGGATCGACCGTCCAGACGTGGTCTTTTTCAGACGACGGGGAAAAGGTCCAAGTGTCGGCGGAAGTGGCATGCGTGATTCGTATCGTCGACCGAATCCGGTCGAGCTGCTTTGAGTCGCCGTGGTTTTCGCCCTCAATCGTGATCACGCCGTCCGCGCCGATGGTGGCGGTTCCTTCCAGATAGCCACCCGAGGCGTTCCAATACCACCAAACGATGCGCCCCGACCGTGCGTCCCAGCCGTACACCGTTTCGCCCTCATAAACGACTTCGCCTTTTGCCGTTTCTAGCCAATGCGTGTTGCGGATGAACTGCTTGCCGTACACCCACTCGAAGCGCTGCGTGTCGGTCAAGCCGCCATTGGGCAGCGGCGCGGTCCAGTCGCGTCCGATGAGAGGCGCAAAAGCGTCGAGCTTGCCCTTCACCGGGGCTGCGGGAGCGGTCGGCTTGTCCTGCGCCCATGACACGGTACAAAGCAGCACGAGAATGCAAATGCGTTGGATCATCCCTTACCTTCCATTCGGCACCGTCCACCTGGCCGGACCGCCGCACCCAGCCATCGATTTTGCAATTTTCCATTCTATGCCGATAGCGCCCACCGGCGTGGAACCCCTGCTTGTCACTCGGGCGGACAATTTTCGGCATCGCCCATCCAACGCATATGGGTCCGCTTCTTCAAGGGAATTGCGGAGGCTACAATACCCATATGCCGGTTGTCATCGACGAACAATTCCTCCCGGCCACGCTGACCGCGCCTCCGATGACCGATCTCGAGTTCGAGGCTTTCAGTGCGGATCATCCGGACTGCTCCATCGAGGTCACCGCGGAAGGGGAACTGATTCTCATGCCACCTGCCCATTGGTTCACGGGTGCGCGAAGCGGTGAAGTGCTCTTTCAGCTTGCGGCGTGGCTGCGCCAGCACCGCGAGGGTGCTGTAGTCGATTCCTCGGGAGGTTTCCGCCTCCCAAACGGCGCTCGCCGCAGTGCCGATGCAGCATGGATCTCAAGTCGGCGGATCGAAGGCGTGGCTGTCACAGGCCGGGGCCGTACTTGGCTGCTTTGCCCCAATTTCGTCGCCGAACTGAAGTCCGAATCCGATAGGCTCCCGACTGTCAGGCGCAAGATGCGCGAGTGGATCCAGAACGGTGTGGAACTGGCTTGGCTCATCGACCCCGACCGGCGCGCTGTGGAAGTCTACCGGGCAGGTGCCGAACCGCTTATCCTCACCAATATCGACCGCGTCGACGGCGAGGGCCCCCTAGAAGGCTTCACAATGGACCTGAAGACCGTCTGGAACCCAATCACCCGTCGCTAGGCCGCAACTCCCTTGTTTCGAGATATCTCAGCCTGGTGAACGTTCGGCAATCTTCGCCGACGGCATCAGTCGAACCCGCAAGGCCTTGTCACGTGGGTTGGAAATTTTTTCGACGTGTCGGCAAGTCTTTTGGAATCAATGTCTGGAGAGGTTGTAGCCAGTGCGGTCCGGGCTGCTTTCCGCCCACTTGCGGTACCGGTGGGCGTACAATCTCCCTCGATGGATACCTACTCTCAACCCCTGTCTGCCACCGCCGCTGAAAACCTTGCCATCGCAGTAACCCGCGAAGTGTGCGCTTTCAGCGAACGAGCCGCGCTGTGCACGGCTAACAACGACCATCAACGGCTCGGCGCGGCTGGACGTGCGCGGTTGATGGAGTGGGACGATTGCTGTTTTGCCGAACGAACCCGACGAATCACGCCCTCGGGTTCCGGGGAAACAAAAATTGCCAAACGAAACACTGATGACCGGAAATCACCCAAGCGGATGGAAATGGGGGCGGGCGGCATTGGGGAGGAAAAAGGAGGAGAATGTTGTGGTTGGCGAAGCAGGGCCGCGTTGGGTACTGGGGTTGTCGACCGTAAACGAA
>CAITMP010000466.1 GCA_903893525.1 uncultured Acidobacteriia bacterium
ATCCGTGGCGGATTCCTGTACCTTGCCCGCGGTGATGGACTGGCACAGCCGTTTCGTGCTCGGCTGGGAGCTCTCCAACACGATGGACACCGGGTTCTGCCTGGCGGCGCTGGAGACCGCACTGGCCCATGGCCAGCCGGAGATTTTCAACTCGGACCAGGGGTCGCAGTTCACGTCGGTCGAATTCACCTCGGCGCTGATGGCACGGGGGATCGCAATCAGCATGGACGGAAGGGGCCGGTGCCTGGACAATGTCTTCATCGAACGGCTGTGGAGGTCCGTCAAGTACGAGCTCGTCTACCCCGGCGACTTTGCCGACGGCCACAAGCTCGGCACCGCCTTGGACGCCTATTTCGACTTCTACAACAACCGGAGACCCCACCAGGGCCTGGGCAACAGGACCCCGGCGACCCTCTACCGACGTTGAGCAGACACAAAGGAAGTGGGCGTTCTCCCATTGGGGCTTCGCCCCAAACCCCAGGATTTAGCGCTTTGGGTCCAGAGTGGATGCTTTCCACCCCACCCAACCCGGACTTGCCTTAGAATGGAAATGCTTGGCGGGAAGACAGGGCAACGCGGGGACGCGACCCGAGCGCCCGGCCAAGGCCGGAGTGGACGGCGGCCTCCCAGCCGCCTCCCTTGACAAGTTCCTAGACGCCACCCCATAGGAACTGGTCAAAATCTGTCCAAACATTGGGGTCCACCTCAGATGCAAAGAGCCATGAACGTCTTCTATTCTACTCATCCGGCGCGGATTCAACAGGCGAGCTAAGTGGCTTCCAACGCCAACTGAATGCTACCAATATCTAGCAAGACAGGGTCCGCGAACCGGATGGAAGACGTGTGTGACTGTGTCGGACACCCAAGTTCACGCGACCAATCGCCTCGAGTTCGAAGTGCGCTAAACTGACCCTGAGGAGCACCCATGGTTGACACAACGGAGGCGATTCCGGACGTTGAATCATCCCCAGCTACGTTTGACGCTCTGGAAGAGGCCGAAGTAGTGAAAGCGATTCGGATCGGGATCGCGGCGGTAGAGGCCGGTCGTGTGTGGCCCGCGCGGCTGGCATTGGCAGATCTCGGAAAACGACTTGGAATTCCTGGTTGAGATCACCGAGCCGGCGCTGCTGGATGCCGAGGAGTATGTCCAGTTCATCCGGGAGGTAAAGGGGGAGCCGGACGCCGCCGAGCGTTGGTTCCGAGGGCTGATGGCTGCGATTTTCTCCTTGGAGGAAATTCCCGAGCGGTGTCCGTTAATTCCCGAACGGGCATCTTTCCCATTTGAGGTCCGGCACCTGATCTACTTCTCGCACCGGATCCTCTTCAAAGTTGAACCTGACATTCGCAGGGTTGTCGTCTACCGCGTTTACCATGGTTCGCGTCTTCGGCTTCAGTACCGGGATTTGTTTTAAGAAGTCCGTGAACGTAGCGTTGACTCAATCCGCTCGCTAGCTTCAGACTTCGACGATTCAACCTCTGCCAAGTCCCGCAGCCGAAAACCCCTTCGGCTCTATCCCAACTCCGCCACCGCCCTCGACACCGCAGCTCTGAGAAACTCGCGGACGACCTGGCCGCGATCAGTTTCTCCCGCACTTGATGCCGTGCCCCGCGCGGCCCGTCCGCTTTCAAGGGTGGCAACTGAAGTTCCGGTGCGGGGGTGGATGTCCTCGCCGCTGCGGAAGGCGTCGAGCAGGACGGGGTCCTGCGACATGTGGGCGAGGAGCCGGAGTTCAATACGATGGCCACATCCGGAATCCATCCACACTGTCGTACTCATGCCGGATCACATTCCCGAGACCTCGAATCTGGGGCCACGGGATTTCCGGACGGAGCTCCTCTGCCAAAGATCCGACAACCCGGCTGGCCTCGCAGATCCGCTCCAGACAGCGTTCGACCGCTCCGTACGTTTTCGGGTCGGCACAAACGCAGCCTCATCAAGGCCGAACTTAGCCACCAGATCAACATCCGCATCTGAACGCCGGTCGCCCCGCGCGGTCGAGCCGAAAACGGATAGCCGGACGACTCCGTGCTCTCGCAGGTTCGCGATGACCTCGTCGCGCGTCATGCCTGGATTATCGCGCAACGGGCGCGCGCCCAATTTTCCTAAGTTGCACATGAATAAGGGGCGGACTCTAAAGCTGCCGTCGCGTACGCCATACCCCCGGCTGCATCCCCCACCACCAACACGTTATCCTTGAACATCCGTCCATCGCTATGGTGCCCGCGACCGAATCCCCCAGCCACTGGCTGAAAACCTCCGCCCTCTTCTGCTCCGTCCCCGAGGAGGATTTGGCCGCCCTGCACCCGCCTCCCGAATTCATTTCCCTGATATCCGGCCAAGTTCTCATCCGCCAAGGGGACTGCGACACCGACTACTACCATTTGGTGACCGGTCAACTTCTGGTCCAGAGCGAACAACCGGGCCGCGAGCCACAGTTCCTGGCACATATCAAACCCGGCGAAGGCGTTGGGGAGATGTCGCTGCTCACCGGCGATCCCCGCTCCGCAACCGTCATCGCCCGCCTGGACTCGACGCTGGTTCGTGTCCGTCAATCGGCACTGCTGGACTTGATCGCGCGCAATCCTGCAACAGCCCTGGAAATTGCCCGCGTGGTGATTCAGCGCCTGAAGCGCGCGCCGAAGGTGCCAAACTACAAGTGCATTGCGGTCCTGCCCCTGCATCCGGGTATCGATTGCGCCATGATCGCCCGCGAACTCGCCGAACATCTGGGTCCTTTCGGGCGCAGCCGCTGTTTCCCAACGAGGAGTGAGGTCCCGGATCTCCAAAGCGACCTTGCCGACCTCGCATATGCGGTTTTTGACGGCACGGTCATCGACCGTGGCAATCCCACCCCGTGGTCCCGGCATTGCCTCCTCCAGGCAGACCTGATTCTCTTTGTCACTGCCGCCGGTACCAAGCCCGAATCCAATTTCCAGACCCAATTTCTCGGTCCGGGGATCAATCCGGCACTCCTCGGACGCACGGACCTATTGATCGTCCATCCGGGGCGGTGGCTCCAGAACTCTGGCACCGCAAGCTGGATCTCCGCGCTACGGCGCAACGTTGCCCCTAGGGAGCACCACCACCTCCGTACAGGCGTGGGCACCGACTTCGCCCGTTTGGCGCGCATCATCGCCGGCAAGTCCGTAAACATTGTGCTCGGCGGCGGCGGTGCCTTGTCCTTCTCGCAGTTCGGAGTTCTCCGTGCCATCCAGGAAGCCGGAATCCCCATCGACCGCGTAGCCGGCTGCAGCATGGGTGCCTTTATCGGGTCCGTCCTTGCGACCGGGGCAAATCTGGATGACGCGATAACACTGGTCGGCGAGCGCCTCAACCGGCGTCGTCCCGCCCGGGACTTCACCCTGCCTGTCCACTCCATCTTTCGGGGTCGCAGGATGGAGCAGTTCATGGTGGATATCTGCGGCGATTGGAGGATCGAGGACCTGCCCCTCCGATTCCTGTCCATCGCCGTGGACCTGAACGCGGCGGAGCTCCTGGTCCATACCGACGGCCCGGTTCGGATGGCACTCCGCGCCGGTGGGGCGGTGCCGGTGCTGGCTCCGCCGTTGTTCATCGACGGAAGGGTGCTTGTTGATGGCAGCACCCTGAACAACCTTCCTGTGGACATCATGCAGGAGCGCCATTCGGGCAGCGTGATCGCCGTGGACGTGATGGCGGACCCGGAACTGAAGGCGCACCCGAAGTGGAATCTCACGTGTCCTTCGGGATTCGCAATCGTGTGGGACCGGTTCAATCCCTTCAAGAAGAGCTCCGAGATACCCGGTATCCTCGACATCCTCCGCCGTACGCTGATGGTGAGCTCCCAATCCCGCCTTGGGGATGCCCGCGAGAAGGCGGATTGGCTGATCCAGCCGCCGGTCGCCGGATACGGGTTGGTGGAATTTGGCAAGTTCGACGAGTTGGTCGAACTAGGGTACCGGCATACGATCCGCCAACTGGAGACGACGAATCTCCGTGAAAAACTTCTACTCCGTCAACCCCCGCAACAACCGTAGCGCCGGACGCGTATTGTATTCCTTCCGCCAAGCCTGATGCGCCGCGTCCGACGGAAAGTGCTCCTTCGCCGGATACGGGTAAACCGACATCCCGTGGAAGGGCAGCGGCTCCACCGAGGTCGAAAATGCCGTATTCGGGTCCCGGTCCTTGGCCCAACCGTCAACCTTTAAGAGAAAGTCGCGGGTCCAGCCCGGTTTCACGGCCGGGAGCTCCGCTGCCCTGAAGCGCAGCGAAACCTCGTCGCCCGAACCCATCAGCACCAGCTTGTCATCCACTGTATCCAGCAATTCCCGGACGTCCCCGAACCGCGTGTACAGCCCCGGAGTGGGATTCCAGAATGACGTCGGCGACACCTTTCCATAGAAGTAGGTATCCGGTTGCTTCCGCAACGGGTCGATTTTGGAATCGGAGAAACCCCGGAAATGCAGGTCCGCGGACGCCGCGCGCAGTTCCGTCAACACCGGTTCGGGTCCCGAAACCGCTTCCGAAAGGAAGATCTCGTCCCAATAGACGCACAGGTTCGTCAAGATCCGCACCTTGCGGCTGTCCGAAAGGAAATGCACCGGCACGGCTATGGTCTTGGGCTTGCCCGCTGGCATCCCCATATCGGGATTCACGGTCTTCCATGCCCCGGACCCGTCCTGCACCTGCAAGACAGGCGTCTCCAAGCCCGACTTGATTTCCTGCGAGGCCGCGCGGAACGTGCTGCCGTCCGGCCAATCCACCCAACCCCTGAGCAGCAGTACCGCATCGGACCCGCCAGTCTTCGGGAATTCGAGGTCCAGCGCATGTTTTTCGGCGATGCCCGATTCCGTGCGCCGGAAATTGTCCGGGTAGACGCCATCGGCCTTCAACACCGAGGCCAGGACATCCTTCCCCTTCGATACTGCCGCCACCGGGTAAATCCGCCTTGCGACCGGGTACAGCCGGAAGTCGGGATAGGGCGGAGCCTTGAACTTCTCATTCGTGAACACCTCCACGCCCGCCGGATGGTCCACCGCGATCAGCCGGATCTGGTCCAGATACGAAACCTCGCTCAATTCCTCCGTCACGCGGACGTCGTAGAACCCGTTTACGGCCTTCAGCGCCCGCCCCGGAATTGAGACGTACTCGTCGTGATCCACCGGGAAGAAGGACCCGTCGCCATCGGCGGCACCCAGCGGAGCCACGCCCAGCACGTCCGTGATGAACTCGAATTCCTTTCCGTTCCATGTCCAGATCATTGGGCAGGACCCCGACAACCGCTGCGCCTCCTCGATCCGGTGCGATTTCCCGGCAGCCTGCTTGGTCTCGTTCTGCACGAGTCCGTTCATCCAGGTGATGCGGACAGTGTCGGCTTCGGGGTAGTCCCCAAGGTCGAACGTCATTGGCACGCCTTGGTACATCGCCTTGCGGTAAAGCGTTCCGGCCTTGATCTCCACTTCGGCGTCCTGGCCCGTCTTCAGGCTTTTCACTCCGGCCAGTTGCACGCGAATCCAGTGGCGGGTCGATTTTGCCTGGTTCCGCAGCCGGTGAACGGTTCCGTCGTCGGCGATCCGCACCTTATCTATCTGGCCGGCGCCGTCGAAATCCGCCTGGATCTCGTTTGCAGCCACTGGTTTGCCGTCGAAGGCGCCCACGGTGTAGTGTCCGCCCAACTGGTCCAGATAGATGGCCGGTTTGCGATCCGCATAGAAAACCGCTAGGTCGAAGGCCTTTGTGTCGGGCACCGAGCGGAGCTTGTAGGCGTCCAGCACCTTGCCGGGCTGGAACGGAAGATCCGCCGTACGGTCCGCGAACCCAGCAGAGCCTTGGTTGCGGATCAGGGCGGGGGAGTCCCCGAGGAGGACCAAGTCCAAGTCGTAATCGTGGTCGTAATCCACCCAAACGGCGCGCTCGAAGCGGCGAGCGGGCAGATCGGCTGCGAACTTCACGAACTTGCCTCCGGTATTGCGGTACAAAGCGGCTCCGGATTCGGTCGTGACCGCGAGATCCATCAGGCCGTCGTTGTCGAAATCGCCCGGTGCCACATGCAGCACCCCTTTCAAATCCCCCAAACCGGAATCGCCAACCGCCTGCGCGCCGTCGCGGTACAAAAGGATGCCCTTTACCGACCACACCAGCAGATCCGTGCGCCCCTTGCCTGTCGAATCGATCAGGGCCATCGCGCCGGTCTTGGCATCCACTGACCCCGTCAGAGCCGTATCGGCCCATACCGGTGCCGGGTCGGCGGGCAGGGGAGTCGAGGGTCGTGGTGGATCGTAAATCTCCGCGTAGTTGCACCAATCCACATCCTCGGCAACCGCCGCCCCCTCCTGCGACTTCTTCAGCGCTTGGAAAGTCTTCAACTGGTCCGCCGCCTCAGCGGATTTCCCCGACTGCCGGTACAGATTGTAGAGCTGGAAGTGGGCCCCGGCCAGCAGCGGATTCAAGCGGATGGTCTCCTCGAACTGCGCTGTCGATTCCGCCGCCTTCCCCAACTGCTTGTACAACGCGCCCAACTGGTAGTGGACAACAGGCTCCTCGGGGGTAAGCTTCGCCATCGTCTCGAACTGCGTGACAGCCTTCTCCGCGTCGCCGTTCTTCCTGTAATAGATGCCCAGGTTGAACCATGTGTGGGGTAGTTTCGGCTCGGCCTTCTGGACGTCGGCCAACAGCACGATCCCCTGGTCCTGCTTCCCGGCATGCATCAGGGCCAGCGCGTAGTTCAGCTTCTCGCGGTTGGACTTCGGCGCCAGGTCCAGAGCCTTCTTGAACTCCGCCACCGACTCGTTCGCAGTGGTCGGATTTTCGTAGAACGCCTTCCCCAGATTGCGGAATTGCTCCAGCCGCTCCTCGGTCGAAATGGCGGCGGCGGGGGCGCTTGCGGTGAAAAATCCGGCCGCGCCGAGGGTGGCCAGCGCGCCCGCAACCCACAATACATGGTGTCTGGTTGTCATGGAAACAGTTGCTTCTAGAATATCGATTCCGGTTGCGCTAGATTGGTCTAAGACTAAATGACCATGCCGTCGAAATTTCTTTTCGCCCTTCTGTCTTCCGCCGCCTTCCTGGTAGCCCAGACACCCCAGCTCTCGGATGCCGACGTGAACACCGCGCGCACCACGTTTGAAAACCGGTGCTCGGGCTGCCACGGCTCCGACGCCAACGGTGGCGAACTCGGCCCACCGATTGCCGGCAAGGTCCGCAGCCTAACCGACGCCCAGATTGCCACGGTCGTCACGCAGGGTCGGAAGGGCATGCCGTCCTTCAATATTCCGGCTGCGGAGTTGACCAAGCTCTCTGGATTCCTTCGGATGCTGGAACCGGCCGATGTCGGTTTCAAGAAGTACAAGCTGAAGGCCCAGCTCGCGAACGGCAAGTCGGTGGAGGGCACGGTCGTCAACGAGAGCATCACGGACGTGCAAATGGTGGGTGACGACAAGAAAGTCCACCTGCTGCGGAGACTGGACGGCGGCAAGTTCCGCGAAGTGACCTCCGAAGTCGACTGGGCCACCTACAACGGCTCCATCACCGGCAACCGCTTCACCTCGATGACGCAGATCAGCAAGCTCAACGTCCGCCAAGTGGCTCCGCGTTGGAGCTTCACGCTCCCCACGGGTTCCGCGCTCCAAGGCACGCCGCTTGTTTCCGAAGGTCTGATGTTCGTCACCAACGCCAACGAATGCTACGCGCTGGATGCGGGCAACGGCCGCGTGGTCTGGCACTACCAGCGCCCGCGCACACGCAATCTGGTTGGCAACGCGGCTGGCGGCAACAACCGTGGCGTGGCGGTCGCGGGCGACAAGGTGTTCATGGTCACCGACAACGCGCATCTGATCGCGCTCAACCGCGTCGATGGCTCGCTGGTCTGGGACAAGGAAATGGCCGACTGGCACCAGAACTACAACGCCACTTCGGCTCCGATTGTGGTCGGCGACATGGTCGTCAGCGGCACAGCTGGTGGTGAAGAGGGCGTGCGCGGCTTCATCTCGGCCTACAAGCAGTCCACCGGGGAGCGCGTTTGGCTGATCTGGACCGTGCCCGCCGCTGGCGAGAAGGGCTCCGAAACGTGGAAGGGCAACGGCATCGCCCACGGCGGCGCGGCAGCGTGGTTCACCGGCGTCTACGATGCCGAAACCGACACCATCTTCTGGCAGACCGGCAATCCCGGTCCCGACTACAATGCCGACGAGCGCGGCGGCGACAATCTTTATTCCGATTCCATGCTGGCCCTCGATGCCAAGACCGGCAAGATGAAGTGGTATTACCAGACCACCCCGCACGACCAATGGGACTGGGACACCACTGAAACGCCCATCGTCGTCAACGCCACCTGGCAGGGCAAGCCCCGCAAGTTGCTGTTGCACGGCAACCGCAACGGCTTCTTCTACGTTTTCGACCGCACCGACGGCAAGCTTCTGCTGGCCAAGAAGTTCATCAACGAGATGACTTGGTCCACCGGCATGGGTCCGGATGGCCGCCCGGTCCGCGTTGCGGGACAGGAACCGACCCCGGCCGGCACCCGTGTCTGCCCGTCGCAGGACGGTGCCACGAACTGGTACTCCCCCTCGTACAACCCGGCCACCGGCCTGTTCTACATGCAGACGAACGAGAAATGCTCCATCTACAGCCTCCGTCCGACCGGCGGCTGGGAAGCGGGACGCCCGTTCCTTGGCGGGGCCGAGCGCACCGATCTGAAGACGAAGTCCCAACGGATCCTGCGCGCGATGGATATCCAGACCGGCTCTGTGAAGTGGGAACTGCCGCAGTACGGCCGTGTGGAATCCTGGGGCGGAACATTGGCCACGTCGAACGGACTGG